>NZ_JALBGZ010000027.1:0-25579 GCF_023006515.1 Bradyrhizobium sp. PRIMUS42 | reverse complement strand
CTGACGGCGTGCCCTTGCGCGCCGCCCTCACCTTCGCCAACGCCGCCGCCTCGATCAGCGTGCAGCGGATGGGCGCGGGACCGTCGATGCCTACGGCCACAGAGGTCGCCGCAGCGATCACCGCAAGCTGATCACGCCAACGCGCTCTTCAGATCGAAACTCTCGTCGGCAGCCTGCTCCGGTGTGATCGAGCGGTCCATGCCCTGCAGCCTGCGGCCGAACATGTGGTCGCCGGCGCGGTTGATGGACTCGATGCCGAGCAGCTTGTCGCCCTTGTAGCAGAACGCGGAAAACGCCTTCTTGGCGGGATCGCCGCGCAGCACGACGCGGTCGTAGCCCGTGGTCAGCCCAGCGATCTGCAGCTTGTCATCGCCCTGGTCGCTCCAGAACCAGGGATGGCCGTCATAGGGCTTGCTGTCGCCGGTCAGCCGCGCCGCGAGGCAGCGGGCGTGGTCGGTGGCGTTCTGCACCGATTCCAGCCGCAGCGATCCGCCGAAGCGCGGGCTCGCGAACAGCGCGCAATCGCCGATCGCGGAGATGTTTGGATCGGCCGTCGAAAGATATTCGTCGACGACGATACCGGCAGCGACCGGCAATCCAGCCTCGGCCGCCAGCTCGATGTTCGGCAACACACCGACGCCGACCACGACGAGTTCAGCGGGCAGATGCCGTCCGTCGCTCAAGGAGACGCCGGTGACCTTGCCGTTCTCGGCTTCGATCGAGGTGGCCTGCACGCCGAGATGGATGCGGATGCCGGCCTCGCGATGGCGTTGTTGAAAATACTCCGAGACTTCCGCCGTCACGGCGCGCGCCATCACGCGCGGGGCAAGCTCGAGCACGTCGACCTCGAGGCCCTTGATCCGCGCGGTCGCGGCGAATTCCAGGCCGATGAAACCGGCGCCGATGACCACGACCCGTGTCTTCGAGGGCATGACCGCACGCAGCGCCTCGCTCTCGTCGAGAATGCGCAAATATTTCACGTCAGGCAGATTGGCATTCGGCAGATCAAGAAGCCGGTTGCGCGCGCCCGTCGCCAGCACGAGATGGCCGTAGGCAAGCGTCTCGCCCGAGGCGAGCAGGACCTTGCGGCCCGCACGGTCGATCGACACCGCGCGGCCCGCAATCAGCTCGATGTTCTGGTCGTGGTAGAACTTCTCCGGCCGGAACATTAGGCTCTCGGGCCC
Source organism: Bradyrhizobium sp. PRIMUS42 (assembly GCF_023006515.1). Taxonomy (NCBI): domain Bacteria; kingdom Pseudomonadati; phylum Pseudomonadota; class Alphaproteobacteria; order Hyphomicrobiales; family Nitrobacteraceae; genus Bradyrhizobium; species Bradyrhizobium sp. PRIMUS42. Next base: position 24,395 of record NZ_JALBGZ010000027.1, on the reverse strand, counting down.
GGCGGAGCCCTTGATGTAGGCCTTGGACAGCGGCGGCCGCTGATAGGGCAGATGCGCCTCGTCATTGATGAGGCAGATGCGCTGCGAAAAGCCCGCCTGGCGCAAGGATGCCGCGGCCTGGTAGCCGCCATGGCCGGCACCGACGATGATCACCGAACCGTCGGTCATTGGAGCAGCCCACTTCTGGAGACACGAGCGTGACCCATGTCGTCTCCTCTTTTGCTGATTTTGATTTGCTGGCCTTACGAGGAGCCGGCGCTCGTGTCCGTTCCTTGGCAAAGGCAGGCCCATTTGAGCCTATCGGTCCGCCCAGCGCAAGAGCCGCCGGGGCACTGGCGGCCCGGGGATTGTCACCTCCCGCCTTCTGCGATTTAGTTGCAGCAATGACCTCCTGCCGGGGATTTTCAAATGACCGCGCCCGTCTCCCAACCCGATGATCCCGCCCTGCTCCGGATCGATGGTCCAATCGCGACCATCACGCTCAACCGTCCCGCCGCGTTCAACTCCGTCAACCTTGCGATCGCCCGGAAGCTCGAGCAGCTCGCGGCCTCCATCGAAGGCGACGACAATATCCGCGTCGTGGTGCTCGAAGGCGAAGGCCGCGCCTTCTCGGCCGGCGGCGATCTGCAAACGATCGGGGCGGCCGCCGAAGCGGGTACGGTGACGCCGGTCGTGGGCCAGCTCCTGAAGCACTATCACGCCTTCATCGAGATCGTCAGGCGCATGCCGAAGATCTCGCTGTCGAGCGTGCACGGCTCGGCCGCCGGCGCCGGCATGGGCCTCGCCTTCGTCACCGACCTCTGCATCGCCGCCGACGACGCCAAGTTCACGCCGGCCTATGCCAAAATCGGGGTATCACCCGACGGCGGCTCGACGGTCGGCATCGTCGGCACGGTCGGCCCCCGTCGCGCGCTGCAGATTTTTCTCGCCGAGGACACTTTCACAGCGCAGCAGGCCCATGAATGGGGTCTCGTTGCCAAGGTCGTTCCCGCCGCGGAATTGAAGGCGGCGACGCGAAAGCTCGCCGAGCGTCTCGCGCAGAACCCGTCGGCCGCAATCGCCGGCACAAAGCAGCTGGTCTACCAGGCCGCCACCACGCCGGTGAAACAGCAGTTAGACGCCGAAGAGCACAAGATCATCATGGCGATGAACACGGAGGAGTTTCGCACTGCCGTGAAGAAATTCACGAGCAAGTCAAAGTGACGACGCCCGCGCGCAGCTTCTACGGCCTTCGTCACGGCGCGACCGACTGGAATCGCGAGGGCCGATTCCAGGGCCGGACCGACAATCCGCTGAACGAGGACGGCCTGCGGCAGGCGCACGAAGCCGTGGACATGCTTGGCGGCGTCAGCATTAGCCGCATCGTCGCAAGCCCCCTGGTGCGCGCGGCGCGAACGGCAGAGATCATCGCGGACGCGATCTCGGTCCCGCTTGCGATCGACGAAGGCATCATCGAGTTCGATTTCGGCAGCTTTGAGGGCCTGCCCGTCCGCGACCTCATGATCAAGCACGGCGTCAAATCAGCGACCGGCCTCGTGTCGATCCTTCCGACCGACGGCGAGAACTGGGACGCCATGGCCAAACGCTCGCTGCTTTGCGTGTCGACCTGGCTCGAGCGTCATCCTGACGACAACCTGCTGTTCGTCTGCCACGACGCGGTGATGCAGGGCATGGCAAACGCGCTGTGCGGCAGCTACTTCAGGAATAGCCACGGCACGCCGTTCCGCTACGTGCGCGAAAACAAGCGATGGCGTATCGAGCAAGTCGCTACTGCGGACAGATATAGCCCGTCCCCGCCGGCGACTTGAAGCAGCCGACCGATTCCGGGAGCACGTGCCGCGGCAGCCACAGCACCACGCTCGGGAAATAGATCGCGAACGCGATCGTCGCCAGGAACACGAGGTAGATCGGCAATGCCGCACGTAGCGCCTTGGCAAAGCTGACGCCGACGAATTTCGAGGCCATCAGCAGCACAAGGCCATAGGGCGGCGTGATCAGGCCGAAGGCGAGCGTCGCGATCAGCACCACGCCCATGTGCACGGCATTGATGTCGCCGGCTTCCGTCAGCGCGTTAACCAGGGGCATGAAGATGATGATGGTCGGCACCGGCTCGATGAAATCGCCGACGATGGTGAAGAGCAGCACCATCAAGAGCATGATCAGGTGCGGATCGTTACCGGCGATCGAGGTGATCCACTCGGCGATGTAAGTCGCGCCGCGCAGGTAAGCGAGCATCCAGCCGAAGGCGTTGGCGGCGCCGATGGTGATCAGCGGCAGCGAGAAGATCAGGCCGGCGAGGCAGAAATCGTAAGGGATCTTCTTGATATGCCCGCGGTTGAGCGCGGGAATCACGACCAGAACGATCCAGGCCACCGCGACCACACCCGCCTCCGTCGGAGTGAACCAGCCGGTCAAGATTCCGCCAAGCAGGATCACCGGGATCATCAGCGGCAGAGCGGCATCGCCGGCCGCGAACGCCACCTGCTTGAGCGGCGCGCGCGGCTTGCGCAGTCCGGACGGGCCGAAGAAATAGCAATAGATCATCAACCCGAAACCGATCATCATGCCCGGCACGACGCCCGCCATGAACAGCCCGGCGATCGAGACGTTGCCGACCGCGCCATAGACCACGGCGGTGATGCTCGGCGGCACCAGCGCGGCGATGGTCGATGCGGACGCGATGATCGCCGCGATGAAGGCGGGCTCATAGCCCTCCCGCTTCATCGGGCCGCCGAGCGCGCGGCTCATCACGGCGACGTCGGCGGTGGTGGAGCCCGACATCTCCGAGAAGAACATGCTGAACACGACCACGACCTGCGACAGCCCGCCCCTGATATGGCCGACCAGGGACACCGAGAGATTGGCTATTCGCACCACGACGTTGGCCGAGCTCATGAGCTCGCCGACCAGCAGGAAGAACGGGATCGCCAGCAGCGCTTCGGAATCGACGCCATCAAAGATCTTCTGAATGATGGCGGCGAGCGAAACATCCGACAGCAGCGCACCGATGAAGACGCCGGCCATCAGTGAGAACGGCACGGGCACGCCGAGATAGCCGAACGACAGGAAGCAGACCGTCATCAACGCCAGGACAATGGGTGCGCTCATGGTTGCACCCCCATCTGCGCGGCAGCAACGACCGGCTCCGCATCCTCGTCCGGCGGTTCGGGATGGTCAAAACCATTGCGCAGGCCGTTGACGAGCTGCTCGATGGTGAACAGGCCGATCAGCACGCCCGACAGCGGGATGATCGCGTAAAGCGAGGCGATCGGGGTGCCCGACGGCAGACGAAAACTGCCGAAGCCGCGCAGATAATTCTGGTAGCCGTACCAGATCAGACAGAAGGCGACGCCGAGCACGACGAGACGGATGATCACCTCGACGATCAGCCGAGAGGCGCCGTGCATCGCCTCGGAGATGGCGGTGAGATAGAGGTGGTCGTTGCGGCGCGTCGCGGCCGCCGTGCCGATAAAAATCGCGTAGATGAACAGCGTCGACGTGACCTCCTGCAGCCACAGCCAGGGATGGCCGGTGGTCCGGGTCACGATGTCGGCGGTCACCGACAGCGAGAATCCGAAGCAGAGCACGCCGCAGAGGATCATCAGCGCGAGCTCGAGCCAGTCGAGCCAGCGCCATTTCAGGTGGCGTTGGCGTTGCACGAGCAGTTTGTCGGCGATGGGCATTGTTGTCCCCGGCTGCAGATTGGCTGCACCTCTCCCGCTTGCGGGAGAGGCATAGGCCGCCTTCGGCGGCCGTTCCTTAAAGACACGCCGAGGCGAAGCCTCGGCTATGGCGGAGCGCCGGGGTGAGGGTTCTCTCCTCATTGGGAATCTCTCCGCGGAGACACCCTCCCCCACCCCTTTCCCGCAAGCGGGAGAGGGAGCGCACCGTCTTCCAGCGCGCGCTCTAATTAATCGACCGGATCAAATCCTTGATCTTCTCGGCGTGCGGGCCGAGATCCTTGGCGAGCTTGTCGAGATAGGGATCGGCGACCGCCGCGAAGCTCTTCTTGTCGACGTCCTGCACGACCTTGACGCCCATCTTCTTCAGTTTCTCGGCGGCGGTGCGCTCCAGCTCGAACGCCTTCGCGGGCTCCTTGGTGCTGATCTCGTTGGCCGCAGTCTGCACCCATTGCTTCTGTTCGGCGGAGAGGCTCTGCCAGAGCTTGTCCGAGATGAACACCATCGCGTTGTTGGCCTCGTGCTCGGTGATGTTGAGGACCGGGGCGACCTCGTAATGCTTGTTGACGAGGTAGACGTTGATGCTGTTCTCGGCGACGTCGACGACACCGGTTTGCAAGCTCGTGTAGACGCTGCCGAAGGGCATATGCACGGTCTGGGCGCCATAGGCCGGGAACATGGTGTCCTCGGTCGCGGTCGCCTGCACGCGGATCTTGGCGCCCTTGATATCGCCGACGTTATGGATCTCCTTTCTGGAGTACATGTGGCGCACGCCCTGCGAGCCGGTCGCGATCACGTGCAGGCCCTGCGTGGTCTCGTCGATCATGGCCTTGAGCGCTTCGAACACGCGGGGATCCGCCAGACCCTTGACGACGTGGTTCTCGTCGCGGAACAGATAGTGCAGCGACATTACACCGGCCTGCGGCGAGATCGTCGCGGTGTTGGCGGAGGAGATGATCGAAAATTCGACGTCGCCGGCCTTCACGAGCTGGAGCACCTGCGGCTCCTGCCCGAGCTGCGCGCCCGGATACTGGTCGATGATCATGGTGCCCTTGCTCAATTCCTTGAGCTTGTCGGCAAAGAGGTCGCCCGCGATGGAATAGCCGGTGTTGCGCGGCTGGTCATAGGCGAAGCGATAATGCTTCACCTCCTGCGCCCCGGCCCCGGTGACGAAAAGCATAGCAGCCGCAGCCGCCAACCCACGCATGGATCGTGCAATCATCGTTTCCCCCTGTGTTATCGCCCGCCGCTTGTGCGGTCTGAGCGCTCGTTCGAGTGTCGATCAGCCCTTTTCGGTCTTCTTCCCAGTCCTCTGCATGAAATCGAAGTCGCAGCCCTCGTCGGCCTGCATGATGGTCTCGTTGAACAGCCAGGCGTAGCCGCGCCGGGCTTCCTCCGGCGCTGCGGCCGGCTTCAACGCAGCACGACGCCGCTCCAACTCGGCCGCATCGACCAGCAGCTCGATGCTGCGCTTGGCCACATCCAGGCTGATCAGGTCGCCGTTCTTCACCAGCGCCAGCGGCCCGCCGACCGCGGATTCCGGAGCGATGTGCAGCACGATGGTGCCGAACGCGGTACCGCTCATGCGCGCATCCGAAATGCGCACCATGTCCTTGGTGCCGCCGCGCGCCAGCTTCTTCGGGATCGGCAGATAGCCCGCCTCGGGCATGCCCGGCGCGCCCTTGGGGCCGGCATTGCGCAGCACCAGCACGTCGTCGGCGGTCACGTCGAGATCGGGATCGTCGACCCGCACGGTCATGTCCTCGACGGATTCGAACACCACGGCGCGCCCGGTGTGTTGCAACAGCTTCGGGCTCGCGGCCGATTGCTTGATGACCGCGCCGCGCGGCGCGAGATTGCCGTGCAGGACGGCAAGGCCGCCCTCCTTCTTGATCGGATTGTCGCGCGGACGGATGGCATCCTGGCCCGGCACATCCTCCGCATTGGCGACGACGTCGCGTAGCGTCTGGCCACTGATGGTCTTCGCTTCGAGATCAACGAGGTCACCGAGCTGCGCCAGCAGTTTCGGCACGCCGCCGGCGTGATGGAAATGCTCCATGTAATGTTCGCCGGACGGCTTGAGATCGACCAGCACCGGCACCTCGCGGCCAATCTGGTCGAATATCTCGAGATCGAGCCGGTGCGGCGATCGATGCGCCATCGCCGTCAGATGGATCAGGCCGTTGGTCGAGCCGCCGATCGCCTGAAGCACGACCTGCGCATTTTTGAAAGACGCCGGCGTCAGCAGCTCGCTCGGCTTCGGCCCCTTCGCCTTCGCCATCTCGGCCGCCACCTTGCCGCTCGCCTCCGCCAGACGGAAACGCTCGGCGTGCGGCGCGGGAATCGTCGCGCTCATCGGCAGCGACAGGCCCATGGCCTCGATCATGCAGGCCATGGTCGAGGCCGTGCCCATCACCATGCAGGTGCCGACCGACGGCGCCAGGCGCCCATTCACAGCCTCGATCTCGGCATCGTCCATCTCGCCGGCGCGGTATTTCGCCCAGAGCCGGCGGCAGTCGGTGCAGGCGCCCAGCACCTCGCCCTTGTGATGGCCGACAACCATGGGGCCGACCGGAATGACCACGGTCGGCAGGTCCGCGCTGATTGCCGCCATGACCTGCGCGGGCAACGTCTTGTCGCAGCCGCCGATCACGATCACCGAATCCATCGGCTGGGCCCGGATCATCTCCTCGGTATCCATCGCCATCAGGTTACGCAGATACATCGAGGTCGGATGCGCAAAGCTCTCGGCGATCGAGATGGTGGGGAACACGAACGGCATCGCGCCCGACAGCATCACGCCGCGCTTGGCGGCTTCGATGATTTGCGGGACGTTGCCGTGGCAGGGATTGTAGTCGCTATAGGTGTTGGTGATGCCGACGATCGGGCGCTCCAGCGCGTCGTCGGAATAACCCATGGCCTTGATGAACGCCTTGCGCAGGAACAACGAGAAGCCGGCGTCGCCATAGCTCGTCAGACCCTTGCGCAACCCACTCGTCATCATGCCGCTCCTTACCTTGCCATTGTGGTACAGCCTGCCTCTCGATTGTCAATAAGATTGGTCCATATTGTCCCATTTTATGGTTCCGGACGCCATTAGCGGCAGGAATTATTGACAATCCGCCCCTTCCCTGCTCCACAGGGCGGACCGGCTGAAGCCGGAGGCTGAGGGCATGTCCGAGATTCGCACCGCAGACGCCATGCCAGTCCGGCGCGACGACCCGGACGACGTCGTCGCGCGGCTGGAAGAGGACATCATCTTCGGCCGCCTGCCGCCGGGCGCGCGCCTCACCGAAGACGCACTGATGTCCCGCTACGGCACCTCCCGCCACTTCGTGCGCCAGGCCCTGGTGGATGCGGAGCGGCGCGGCATCGTCCGCCGCGAGAAGAATGTCGGCGCCACCGTGCGGTACTACTCGTCCGAGGAGGTCCGGCAGATCTACGAGGTCAGGGAGATGCTGACGCGGCAGGCCGCGCTGATGATCCCCCTGCCCGCACCGCAAGCCCTGATCGACGAGCTCTCCGCGCTGCAACGGCAATATTGCGCCAAGGCCGACGCGCAGGATCTGCGCGGCATCCACGAAGCCAACGACGCCTTCCACCTCGCGCTGTTCTCGGCCTGCGGCAATCCCTATCTGGTGCGCTCGCTCCAGGACTACATGAACCTGACGCTGCCGATGCGCGCGAAGAACCTCGCCGACCGCGAGGGGCTGGCCCAGTCGCGGCGCCAGCACGAACTGATGATCGAGTTGCTTAGGGGACGCGACAGCTGGGCGCTGGCGCAGCTTTGCGTCGACCACATGCAGTTCAGCAAGTCGGATTATCTGGTGCGGATTGCGGGCGAGGCCGGACGCTAGTCGGCAAACCGCTGCAGGCATCATCACGGAACGCCGCTGCCCCGGGCGCGTTGGAAGGCCAAGCATTAGCCTCGGTCTTGCTTCGGACGCGGCAGGTGGCAGTTTCTCGGAGCATGTCACGCCCAGGGGATTGACCGAACAGGTTGAACAATGAGGGTCTGCGAACGATGCGGGCCGGTTTGTTCATCGCATTGATTGCAGCGGCCTGGCTCGGCGGACAGGTCCAGGATTCCCTCGCGCAAAAGCGACCGCCCTCTTCTCCGAGCGAATCCACGAAAGTGTCTCCGAGAAAGGAAGTCACCCCCAAGAAGGAAACGGGACGATCTGCGGACCCATTTACGGTGGGATTCGTAACCGGTACGCCGCTATGCACCGAATTCGCGATCGCTCAGGACATTGCGACCACGCTCGCTGGCGGGCAAGAGACCGGCCCTCGTGGCCAGGTCGCATTGCGGGTCCTGCCCATCGTGGGAAACGGCGGTATCCGCAATGTCCTTGATGTGCTCACGCTCGCAGGTGCCGACGTGGCGATCGCGCCCGTCGTCCTGGTCGACCGGCTCCGGGAGACAAGGACCTTCGGAGATATCTCTGACAGGCTGACCTACATCGCCCCGCTCCATGTCGAAGAGTTCCATCTTCTCGCGCGGCCGGAGATCGGAAGCCTGACGGAGCTGGCGGGAAAACGGGTCAATCTTGGGGACGACGGCAGTGCCGGCGCCATCCTTGGCCGCGAAGTGTTGAACCATCTGGGCGTCAAGATCAGCGAGTCGAACCTGGGACCGGAGGCCGCGCTGGATGGTCTGAGGAAGGGAGATCTCTCCGCCGCTCTGTTGGTCTCAGGAAAGCCGGTCAGCTTCCTGACGCAGATCTCGCAACTCGATCGTATTCGCCTCCTGCCTATCCCCTACTCCAAAGAGCTGCTGCAAGAAGATTATCTGCCATCGACGCTTCGCCATCAGGACTACCCGAATATCATTGCGGCCGAAGCAAGCGTCGACACGATCGCGATCAAATCCGCTCTGTTCGCCTACAACTGGCCGAGCGGCAACGAGCGATATCGGTTGCTGGAATTCTTCGTCCAGAACTTGTTCACGCGCTTTCCTGAGTTTCTTGGCGACGCACATCACCCCAAATGGCGCGAGGTGAACCTGGCCGCGCTGCTCCCCGGATGGCGACGATTCCGACCGGCAGAGCGCTGGCTCCAGCAGCAATCCGGAGGCGAGGCCGCGCTTCGCAAGGCGTTCGGCCGGTTCATCGAGGGAAAGCCAACCGCGAAACCGCCAGACCGCGAAGAATTGTTCCAGGATTTCCTGCGCTGGCGAGAACGCAATCCAGGCAAGTGAGCAAGCCAAACAAACCTCGGCAAACAAACCTCGGCAAACAAACCTCGGGAGGTGTCGATGCGCAAAGCGCTTGTGAGCACAGCCTTGGTTGCGTTGCTCGCCCTGATCGCCGATGTGAGGCGCCCAGCCGCCCAATTTGCCCCCTTCTGGCCATCAGCGCCGCAGACCCTTGCACCGGCCACCGCGCCACCGTCTGACCAGGTCGAACAAGCCAGGACAGCCCCCCATCGAAGCAGCAAGCCGCGCAGGAAGCACGAAGTCGTTCGTCCGCCGCCAAATCAGCGGAAGGTCGCGGAAAGAAACGGATACAAGCGGGTCAGCGATCTCGTGAACTTCCCGAAGTTCTTTCCAGGCCTTGGCGTCATCTTCGTCAAGCCCGACACTTTGCCGCTGGGGCCATTCCTGTGTTTCGATCGCAGGGATCGCCTCGTGGCGACCGTGTACATGGTCCCGAACAAGGACATCGACGATCACAAGTCGTTGGAGGGGGCGGGGCCAGCGCGGTCAGTTGACCACGTCAGCATCTACTTCAACCCGGGTCACCCCGGCGTGGATGTGCCGCATTACCATGTGGTGCTGTGGCATGTGACCAAGAAACAGGAAGCGCGCGTTGAAAAATGACGTCGGGCCTTTCTTGCTAGGTCCGACTGCAGGGAAGAAGTGCTGCGATGGGGTTCGCTTCGCATTGCCCATCCTACGACGGGCGTTTAGTACCGCCTCAGCAGGCCGCGATCCACGCTGGCATCGCCATAGTCGGCGCAGCCCCCTTTCGGGTCCTTGATCAAGGCCGCCCGGACGCGCCTGAACGTCTTGCCGGCCGCGTCGGACACTTCGGGGCGGGATTTACCGGGATCGTAGCTCTCGCCATCGCGGGCCTTGATGGCCGCAGCATAGGCGTCGATGATGGCCATCGCCGCATCAGGGCTGCCAAGCAGCCGGGCGCCGAGCTGAACGCCGCCGCTACCGTCGACCTCGTAGCCGCCGCATCGCTGCTCCAGGACCACGGAGGCGGTGACGAGCTGATCGAGAAACGTCGCTTCGGCGTCGCTGAGCGCCGCGGCGCGCACAGGTCCTGACACGATTCCTGACACGAGCATCGCGACGGCCGACAGTTTGATTTTCCTTATCGTGGCTCTCTCTTTGCGAGCCGCCACGCAGCATCCTCGATCGGTCAAGCGCGCCCCTGACGACCGACAAAAAGCCCGTACAGGAAGAGAAGGATGATGGCTCCCACCACACTGCCTATGAATCCGGCGCCCTCCCCGAACCGATACCATCCGACGGCTTGACCTAGATAAGTCGCAACGAACGCCCCGACTATTCCCAGAACCGTCGTCAAAATGAACCCGCTGGGCTCGGATTTGTCGCCGGGCATGATGAACTTCGCGACCACTCCAACGATTAACCCGATGATGATCGTCCAAAGGATACCCATTTCCTTCGCTCCATTCGACCAATTCGCGCATCAGCGTCTGACGGAACGCGTGATCGTTTGAAGAGCCAGACCATCCCAAGGGCAACGTTGATCTAGATCAATGGGCAGAAGCGGCCAAACCGAAAGCTGGAGTCCGCTGTTGCTGCGCGGAAAGGTGCTCAACGACCGCCGCAACGCGAAGCGGGTCAATGCATGGCGATCATTGGCGAGATCACGCACACCACGACCTACCGCTATGCAAAGCCGGTGAGGTTCGGCACGCACCGGGCCATGTTCCTGCCGCGGCGCGGCGCCTCGACCCGGCTGCTTCGCTGGTCCGCTCGCACCAGCCTGCCATCAAAGGTGCATTGGGTCACCGACTCCCGCTCCAATGCCATCACGGTGATGGAGTTCAGCGAACCCGGCAGCGAGCTGACATTCACGTTCAAGGTTCGCGGCGTCTATTTCGGCGTCAAGGGCCTGGAGGCGTTCCCGCTGGAGCCCCGGGCCGAGGAAGTCCCCGTGCAGTATACCCCGGACGAATGGACCGACCTTGCCGGTTACCTTCGCCCGCATGCCGATGATGCGGACGGCAGCCATGCGGCGTGGACCAAGAGCTTTGTCGCCGGCGATCAGGACCGGACCGCGGATGTGCTGCGCCGAATGCTGGGCCTGTTTCGCAGCGAGTTCAGCTATCGCGGCAGAGATGCCGAAGGCACCCAGTCTCCAGGCGAAACGTTGCGCACGAAATCAGGTACCTGCCGGGACTTCGCCTGGCTCATGATCGAGACGTTGCGCCGGCTCGGCTTCGCGTCGCGCTTCGTCAGCGGGTATCTCTACGACGCGGCGCTCGATGGGGGCGCCGTGGGCATGACCGGTTCCGGCGCGACCCACGCATGGGTGCAGGTGTTCCTGCCCGGCGCCGGCTGGCTGGACTACGATCCGACCAACAGCCTGAGCGCTGGCTTCGATCTCATTCCGGTAGCCATCGCGCGGCATCCGGGCCAGGCCGTGCCACTGGCCGGCTCGTGGTTCGGCGATTCCGGCGACTATCTCGGCATGTCGATCAACGTGTCCGTCAACAAGATTGGCGAGATGCTCGATCCTTCGGAGGGCTAGGCTGCCGGGAGATGGTTTATCGCAACAACACAGAGGGACATGGGCTGGTCGCCACCATCTCCGTGCCATTCGAGGTCCTGAAGGGCAGGATCCGGCAACTTTATGGGCGCGGCTGCGGATCGACAGCCCCTTCTTCCGGCGCAACGAGGAAGTCGTCTTTGCCGTCGCGAATCTCGGCGTGTTCATTTTCGTGATGACGGGAATTGTCTACGAGACCCAGAGGTCACACAACCAGCAGATCGCCAACTATGCCGACGCGCTCTACTTCACGGTCACCGCGTTGACCACGACCGGCTTCGGCGACATCACCTTGCCAGGCACCGTCGGACGCCTGATCACCGTCGTGATCATGATCTTCGGCGTGACTCTTTTTCTGAATCTCGCCAAGACATTGCTCGCGCCCTCCAAGGTGCGCTTCCCCTGACCGGTCTGCGGCCTGCAGCGCCGACGCGGTGCATTGCAAGGCCTGCGGGACCGTATTGAACATTCCCGACGAAGGCCTCGACTAGGCTCCCGGCGCCAGTGCCGTCGAGCCCTCCTCACCCCGCACGCGGGGCGAGGAAGCGCATGGCGGCCTACCGCTTATTCCAATCAATGATCCGGCTCGCATCGCCGTCGAACTCGTTGCTGCAGAACGCGCCGCCCTGGAAATGATCCCCGATCGGATCCGGCTTGAGCTTGGCCTGCTCGGCCATCGCATGCGCGACGTGATCCTCGGAGCGGCCGGTGGGGCGATAGCCGAACTCGTAGGCGCGGCTGTTGTCCCACCAGGCGCGCTCGTTCAGCGAGACGCCGTAGAAGACCTCGAAATGAATGTCGGGATGCTCGAGCCCGATCTGACAGAGCTGCACCAGGTCTTCCGGCTTCAGCCAGATCGAGATGCGGCGATGGTCGAGCGGCATGTCGCCGAAATTTCCGATGCGCAGGCACGTCACCTTCAGCCCGTGCTTGTCGGCGTAGAGCGCGCCGACGGCCTCGCCGAACACCTTGCTGACGCCATAGCGGCCGTCGGGACGCGGGGTGACGTCGGTGCCTATCTTGTGGTGGCGCGGATAGAAGCCAACGGCGTGATTGGACGAGGCGAACACCACGCGCTTGACGCCCTTGCGGTAGGCGGCTTCGAACAGGTTATAGCAGCCGATGATGTTGGCCTGGAGAATGTCGTCCCAAGGGCCTTCGACCGAATAGCCGCCGAAATGGATGATGCCGTCGACGCCCTCGCAGACCGCCTCGCACTGAGCGAGGTCGGCGAGGTCCGCCGCCTTGAATTTTTCGCTCGCTCCGAGATCGGCCGGCGGCTTGATGTCGGAGAGCAGGAGATCCGGATAGATCGGCGGCAGCAGTTTTCGCAGGCTCGTGCCGATCCCGCCCGAAGCTCCCGTCATCAAGATGCGCGGCATGTCTTTCCTCGTATGTAGCAACCGATTTGCGGCCGTAGATATCTGATGCTAGCAGACTTGGACAGAGGGAACGCAACAACGAGAATTGCACATGAACGATGCATCGTCCCATACTCAAGGCTGGCAACCAGCGACCTATTACCCCGATCCCGCGATAAAAGCACTGGATCCCCGCTTCGAAAAATACTGGCTGAAATTGTCCGCGGTGGAGCGGCTGGCGACGGGCCTGCGCTGGGCCGAGGGGCCGGTGTGGTTCGGTGATGGGCGCTATCTGCTCTGCAGCGACATTCCGAACCAGCGCATCATCAAATGGGAGGAAGAGACGGGCGCCGTCTCGGTGTTCCGCAAGCCCTCGAATTTCGCCAACGGCAACACACGCGACCGGCAGGGCCGGCTCGTCACCTGCGAGCACGGCGGGCGGCGCGTGGTGCGCACCGAATATGACGGCAGCATCACCGTGCTGATGGATCAATTCAACGGCAAGCGGTTGAACTCTCCGAACGATGTCATTGTTAAATCGGACGGCTCGATTTGGTTCACCGACCCGACCTTCGGCCTGCTCGGCAATTACGAGGGCTACAAGGCCGAGCCCGAGATCGATCCGAATGTCTACCGGCTCGATCCCGCGACCGGCAAAGCGACCATCGTCGCCGAGGGCGTGCTCGGTCCGAACGGGCTGTGCTTCTCGCCGGACGAGAAGATCCTCTACGTCGTGGAATCCCGCGGCGTGCCGAACCGGAAAATCCTCGCCTATGACGTCGCGACGGACGGCACCTCGATTTCCAACAAGCGCGTCCACATCGATGCAGGTCCCGGCACGCCGGACGGCATGCGCTGCGACGTCGACGGCAATCTCTGGTGCGGCTGGGGCATGGGCGACCCCGAGCTCGACGGCGTCGTGGTGTTCGCGCCCGACGGCGTCATGATCGGCCGCATCGCGCTGCCCGAGCGCTGCGCGAACGTCTGCTTCGGCGGCGTCAAGCGCAACCGCCTGTTCATGGCGGCGAGCCAGTCGATCTACACGCTGTATGTGAACACGCAGGGCGCGATGGGGGGATAGGCGCTCCCGCAATGACGGTCTCGTAGGGTGGGCAAAGGAGCGCAAGCGACGTGCCCTCCATCCGTCGCGGACGCAAAGACGTGGGCACGCTTCGCCTTGCCCACCCTACGGCACCTCGCGTTGTCGCCCGTAGCCCGGATGGAGCGCAGCGCAATCCGGGGACCGGTCCCGCATTGCGCTTCGCTCCATGCGGGCTACAAAGAAAAACGCCGGAGCGGTTACCCGCTCCGGCGTCGTGTTTGTCCAACCGCTAAAGCTTACGCCGCGTTGAAGCCGGCGACGGCCTTCACTTCGAGGAAGTCCTCGAGGCCGTACTTGCCCCACTCGCGGCCGTTGCCGGACTGCTTGTAGCCGCCGAACGGCGCACTGCGGTCGTTGGGCACGCCCTGGAGGTTGACGTTGCCGGCACGGATCTGGCGACCGACGCGCTTGGCGTCCTCGACGGAAGCGCCCGAGACATAACCGGCGAGACCATACGGCGTGTCGTTGGCGATGTGCACAGCCTCGGCTTCGTCCTTGGCGCCGATGATGGTCAGCACCGGTCCGAAGATTTCCTCACGGGCGATCGTCATGTCGGGCGTGACGTCGGCGAAGATGGTCGGACGGACATAGAAGCCCTTGTTGACGCCTTCGGGCAGGCCCGGGCCACCGGCGACGAGGGTGGCGCCCTCGTCGATGCCCTTCTTGATCAGGCCCTGGATCTTGTCCCACTGACCGCGGTTGACGACCGGGCCGATGGTGGTGCCTTCCGCGCGCGGATCGCCGGCCTTGGTCTTGTCGGCGACGGCCTTCGCGATCGCAGCGACTTCCTTCATCTTGGACAGCGGCACGATCATGCGCGAGGGCGCGTTGCAGGATTGGCCGGAGTTGTTGAACATGTGCATCACGCCGCCGGTCACCGCCTTCGTGAGGTCGGCGCCTTCGAGGATGACGTTCGGCGACTTGCCGCCGAGCTCCTGGCTGACGCGCTTCACGGTCGGAGCCGCGCGCTTGGCCACGTCGATGCCGGCGCGGGTCGAGCCGGTGAAGGAGATCATGTCGATATCGGGGTGCTCGCTCATGGCGGCGCCGACCTCGGGGCCGAGGCCGTTGACGAGATTGAACACGCCCTTCGGCACGCCGGCTTCATGGAGGATTTCCGCGAAGATCAGCGCCGAGGTCGGGGTGAACTCGCTGGGCTTCAGGATCATGGTGCAGCCGGCAGCGAGCGCGGGCGCGACCTTGCAGGCGATCTGGTTGAGCGGCCAGTTCCAGGGCGTGATCATGCCGACCACGCCGACCGGCTCGCGCAGCACCATGGCGGTGCCGACCGGCTCCTCGAAATGGTAGTTCTTGAGCACGTCGAGCGTGGTCATGAGATGGCCGAGGCCGGCGCCGGCCTGGAGTTTTTCGGCCATCGGCAGCGGGGCACCCATCTCGTCGGAGACGGCGGCACCGATCTCCTTGAGACGGCCCTTGTAGACTTCGATGACCTTGGAGAGCAGTGCGACGCGCTCGTCGCGGCTGGTCTGGGAGAACGTTGCAAAGGCGCGCTTGGCGGCGGCGACGGCCTTGTCCACGTCGGCCTTGGAGCCCAGCGCAACCTCGTACATCGCCTCTTCCGTCGCCGGATTGACCACGGCGGTGGACTTCTTGACGGCGGGATCGACCCAGGCGCCGTCGATGTAGAATTGCATGCGATTGACCATCGTTAACCTCTTCTTGGGGGCATGGTGGGGGCGTTTCGGCAGGCATCCTTGCACGAAAGCGCCGGCAATTGAACCCGCCATATGCGGGGCCAGCGTTGCGGCGGACGGAGGTTATATGAGCCGATGGCGGGAACGTGGCAAGATGGCTCTCACCGTCGTCCCGGCGAAAGCCAGGACGACGACGGAGACTTAGACCGCCATCTTCCGATGCAGCACCGGCGCGCCGGTGGTGAGGCTTTCGGCCGCATCGATGATCGCATTCGCGTCGATGCCGTAGTGCCGATAGAGGTCGGCGATCGTGCCGGTCTGGCCGAACTGCTCGACGCCAAGCGCCTCAACGCGATGGCCGCGGACGCTCCCGAGCCAGCCGAGCGCGGAGGGATGCCCATCGATCACGGTCACGATGCCGCAGTCGCGCGACAACGGCGCCAGCAATTTCTCGATATGGCTGAGATGTTGCACGCCGCGTCGATCCCGCCGCAATTTCCGCGCCGCGGTCCAACCCGAATGGAGACGATCGGCCGAGGTGATCGCGAGCAGGCCGATGTCGCGGCGGCTCTCGCCGATGAAGCCGGTGGCCTCGATCGCCTCCGGCGCAACGGCGCCGGTATAGGCAATCACGACTTCGGCATTCGGGCCCGGCTTGCGCAGCCAATAGGCGCCGTCGGTGATGCCCTGCGCAAGCTCAGGTGTCATGATCCGCTGCGCCTGCTCGACGCTGCGCGTCGAAAGCCGCAAATAGACCGAGCCGCCCTCGCCCGGATCGCGCTGCATGTGGTCAAATCCCCAGCCCATGATCACGGCGAGTTCGTCGACGAAGGCCGGCTCGAACGAGGCGAGCCCGTCCTGCGCCATGCCGATCAGGGGCGTTGCGATCGACTGATGCGCGCCGCCCTCGGGCGCGAGCGTAATCCCCGACGGCGTCGCCGCCACCATGAAGCGCGCATCCTGGTAGCAGGCGTAGTTCAGGGCATCGAGACCGCGCTCGATGAAGGGATCATAGAGCGTGCCGACCGGCAGCAGCCGCTCGCCGTTGATCTGGTGCGACAGGCCGAGCGCCGAGAGCATGATGAACAGGTTCATCTCGGCGATACCAAGCTCAAGATGCTGGCCTTTTGGCGAGGCATCCCAGTTGTAGGTGGACGGAATTTTCTCGCTGCGGAATAAGTCGGCTTTCTCGGCGCTGGCGAACAGGCCGCGCCGGTTCACCCAGGGGCCGAGATTCGTCGAGACGGTAACGTCGGGCGACGTCGTGACGATGCGCTTGGCCAAGTCGCTGTCGCCGCGGGCAATCTCGTTCAGCACGAGACCAAAGCCTTGCTGGGTCGACATCTGCGGCGATGGCTTGAAGGCGAGCTGCGGGGGCACCTCGATAACAGGCGCGGTCAGGCGGCGGCCGTCCTGGTTGAACGGCACGCCCGCGAGGAACGCGTCGAGCTCGGCGGCGGATTGCGTGAGGCCTTCGTACTTGTCCCATTCATGCCCGGGACGAATGTTCTGGCTGTCGCGATACTTTTCCATCTGGGCGACCGTCATCAGACCGGCATGGTTGTCCTTGTGGCCCTGGAACGGCAGGCCGACGCCCTTGATGGTGTAGGCGATGAAGCAGACCGGGCGATCGTGATCGATGGACTCGAACGCCTCGAGCATGCTCGCCATGTCATGGCCGCCAAGGTTCGACATCAGCGCCAGCAGCTCCTCGTCGCTGCGCTTGTCGATCAGCTTCGTGATCGCGCCCTGATCGCCTATCTCGTCATGCAGATGCTTGCGGAACGCAGCGCCGCCCTGAAAACACAGCGCGGCGTAGAGTGCGTTCGGGCAATTGTCGATCCAGCGCTTCAGCGCCTCGCCACCGGGCTCGGCGAAGGCCTCGCGCATCAGGCGGCCGTATTTCACGATCACCACGTCCCAGCCGAAATTGCGGAACATGGTCTCGAACTTTTCCCAGAGCCCCTCGCGGACGACGGCGTCGAGCGACTGGCGGTTATAGTCGACCACCCACCAGGTGTTGCGCAGGCCGTGCTTCCAACCCTCCGCAAGCGCCTCGAAAATATTGCCCTCGTCCATCTCGGCGTCGCCGACGAGGGCAATCATCCGCCCCTCGCGGCGGTCCTTCATCCAGCCATGCGCCTTGACGTAGTCCTGCACCAGCGATGCGAACAGCGTCTGCGCGACGCCGAGGCCGACTGAGCCGGTCGAGAAATCGACGTCGTCGGCATCCTTGGTGCGCGAAGGATAGGATTGCGCGCCCTTGAAGCCACGAAAGTTCTCCAGCTTCTCGCGGCTCTGCCGGCCGAACAGATACTGAATGGCGTGGAACACCGGGCTCGCATGCGGCTTCACCGCGACGCGATCCTCCGGTCTCAGCACGTGGAAGTACAGCGCCGACATGATGGTCGCGAGCGAGGCGGAGGAAGCCTGGTGGCCGCCGACCTTGAGACCGTCCGCGCTGGGGCGGATGTGGTTGGCATGGTGGATGGTCCACGACGACAACCACAGCGCCTTGCGGGCCAGCGCGTTCAGGGTGTCGAGGCGAATGGTATCAACGGGCATGGCAATGCTCCCGGTAAACAGGTGCCCCGATGATACGCCCGCGGGCAGCGTCAAACTTCTCAATTTTTTGCGCCATACCCGGCGGTATTGGGATATTTTACCAACGGACCGCCCAAAGGACAGGTTTCATCCCAATGCCAGAGCTCGACGCCATCGACCGAAAAATCCTCGCTTTGCTCCAGAGCGACAGCCGGCTGACCATGCAGGAGCTCGCCGACAAGGTCGGGCTGTCGGTCTCGCCCTGCCATCGCCGGGTCAAGCTGCTTGAGGAGCGCGGCGTCATCTCGCGTTATGTCGCGACCGTGGACCAGAAGGCGCTCGGCCTGCATGTCAGCGTGTTCATCTCGATCAAGCTGGCGCGGCAGAAGGAGGAGGACCTCAACCGATTCGCACGCGCGATCTCAAAATGGGACGAGGTGCTCGAGTGCTATCTGATGACCGGCAATCGCGACTACCTGCTCCGCGTCGTCGCCGCCGACCTCGCCTCGTACGAGACGTTCCTGAAGACCAAGCTGACCCGGCTCGACGGCATCGCCTCGATCGAGTCGAGCTTTGCGCTGAGCCAAGTGAAGTACTCGATCGCGCTGCCGGTGTGACCTGCTTCAGCGGGATTGGAGGGCAGTCACATGGGCGCAACAAACCCCGCCGATGGTCGTTGGTAACACTGGCACCCTGGCCGAGAGAAAAAGCCCATGACCGCATCCGATCGCACCTCCCAAACCGCCAAGCGCGAGCGCATCATCCAGGAAATGGCCGACGACCTCGACGAAGAGCTGGAGATGGAGCTCGATGACACGCGGCTCGACGAGCTCCTGGACGAGACCGACCTGCTGAGCCCCACGGTCGACCGCAGGCTCTATTTCCGGGAGCTGCTCCGGCTCCAGGGCGAGTTGGTCAAGCTCCAGGACTGGGTCCAGAGCGAGCGCAAGAAGGTCGTGGTGCTGTTCGAGGGCCGCGACTCCGCCGGTAAGGGCGGCGTCATCAAGCGCATCACCCAGCGCCTCAATCCCCGTATCTGCCGCGTCGCGGCGCTTCCAGCCCCGAGCGAGCGCGAGCGCACGCAATGGTACTTCCAGCGCTACGTGTCGCACCTGCCGGCCGGTGGCGAGATCGTGCTGTTCGACCGCAGCTGGTACAACCGCGCCGGCGTCGAGCGCGTGATGGGCTTCTGCTCGGAGGACGAATATCAGGAGTTCTTCAAGTCGGTGCCGGAATTCGAGCGGATGCTGATCCGATCCGGCATCATCCTGGTCAAATACTGGTTCTCGATCACCGACGATGAGCAGCAGTTCCGCTTCACCATGCGCATCAAGGATCCCCTAAAGCAGTGGAAGCTGAGCCCGATGGACGTCGAGGCCCGCAGCCGCTGGGAGGCGTACACCAAGGCCAAGGAGACGATGCTGGAGTACACGCACCTGCCGGATTCGCCTTGGTGGATCGTCGATGCCGTCGACAAGAAGCGCGCCCGGCTCAATTGCATCGCGCATCTGCTCAGCCAGATCCCGTACCAGGAGGTGTCGCGCGCGCCCGTGGTGCTGCCGCCGCGCGTCCGCAACCCCGACTATCAGCGCGGTCCGGTTCCGCCGGAGATGTACGTGCCGGCGAAATATTGACGGAGGTTTCGTAGGGTGGGCAAAGCGTAGCGTGCCCACCATGCCGACCACGAACGCGGACGCATGGTGGGCACGGCGCTTTGCGCCTTTGCCCACCCTACGAGACCGTCACCGCCACGGCTGCACGATGATCTTGGTATGCGCCTCTGGGTTGGCAAGATCGGCGAAGGCTTTGGCGACGCCGTCGATACCGACCTCCGCGGTGACCATCGCAGCCGCATCCACCTGCCCTTCCGCGATCAGCCGTAGCGACGCCGCGAACTCCTCCGGCGTATAGCCGAGCACGTATTGAACGCTGAGCTCTTTCATGATGCCGAGCATGGGCTCGTTTCTGTCGCTCTCCATGCAGACGCCGACCACGACGATCTTGGCATCGCGCGGGGCGCCCTCGAACACCTGCTGCAGCAGGCCAGGCACGCCGACGCATTCGAAGATGACGGCGGGCTTGAGCGCCGGCAGCATGGCCTGGAACGGCGCCCTCGCCGCCTTCTCCGCGTCCGACATCTGTGCGTGCTCGGCCCAGGTCGTATAGGGCTGCGACTTCAGGGGATCGACGACGATATCGGCGCCGAGCTTGGCCGCGAGCGCGCGCCGCGCCGGCGAATAGTCGGCGGCGACGATCGGATGCAGTCCCCGCAGCTTCAGCGCCGCGATCACCGCAAGCCCGACCGGACCGCAGCCGATCACGAGCGGCACCTCGCCACCGCGAATGTTGGCCTTGGCTACAGCGTGAACACCGACCGCGAGCGGCTCGGTCAACGCGGCATGTTCGGGCGCGAGACCGTTAGGCACTTCGAGCAGCAGCGCTTCGCTGAGCAGCATCGCCTCCGCATAGCCGCCGATATTGTCGTTGGAATAGCCGATGCCTTCGATGCCCTGCGGCGTCACGAGGGCCGGCAGCGAGCACACGCGCGTGCCCGGCTTGAGCTTGCGGGTGGTACCGGGACCGTAGTCGACGATCTCGCAGCAGAACTCGTGGCCGAACACGACGTCGCGGCTGAGATCCATCGGCTTGCGCCCGGTCTTCCGCGCCATCTCCACCATGCGATGAGCGTGCTGGCGCGCGTGCAGGTCGGAGCCACAGATGCCGCAGGCGAGCGTCTTGACCAGCACCTGGCCGGGAACCGGCGTCGGCTCGGCCATCTGTCCCACGACAATCTCGCCGTTCCTGAAAATCGCAGCGCGCATCCGGCTCCTCCCCTATCGTTGGAACCGTTGATAGCACAAAGCGGAACGCGCGGACTTGCGTCAGGGGTTCGGGGAACGCTCCTCCAGCACCAGCAGCTGGGCGCGGCGCACTCGCTCGCGATGGGCGATGTAGAGTCCGCTGGCGACGATGAAGGCGGCGCCGACGATGGTCCAGAGATCAGGCACCTCACCGAAGATGAAGAAGCCCAAAATGCTGACCCAGAGCAGCTGCGTGTAGGAGAACGGCGCCAGCACCGAGGCATCGCCGTAGCGATAGGCCAGCACGATGATCCATTGGCCGACGGTGGAAGCGACGCCGATCACGATGCCGAGGCCGATCGCGGTCCAGCTCGGTGTGACCCAGACGAACGGCACCATCAGCGAGAGGATCGCAACGCCCGTCAGCGCGGAATAGGCCATGGTGGTGAGCACGGCCTCACGACCGCTCATCATGCGCGTCAGGATCAGCGCGGCAGCCCAGCAGAACGCCGAGATGATCGGGAAGAACGCGGCGGCATGAAACGCGCTCGTGCCTGGCCGCAGGATGATCAGCACGCCCGTAAGGCCGATCGCGGTCGCGATCCAGCGGCGCACGCCCACCTTCTCGCTCAGGAAGATGATCGACAGCGCGGTGACGAACAGCGGCGAGACGAAGCCGGTGGCCGAGGCTTCCGCAATGGGGAGGAAACGCAAGCCGGTGATGAAGAACAACGAGGAGCCGAGCAGCGCGGCGCCGCGCATCAATTGCAGGCCAAGACGCTCGGTGCGCATCGCATGCAGCGGCGAGCCCGGCAGCATCACCGGCGTGAACATCAGCGCGAAGGTGACGAAGCGAATCCACGTGATCTCGATCGACGGCAGGCTGGTCGAGAGGTATTTTGCGGTGACGTCCGAGGTTCCGAGAAACACCGTCGACAACAGCACCAGCGCGATGCCCTTGAAGGGATGATCGACGCGCGCAGGCGCACGGCGAACTTCCTGCTTCTTCTCCGGCACGGGCATGGGAATACTGTCGAGCCTTGCGGCTGCAGCGGGCGGCGGTGTCACGGCTGGAACCCGGGAAATTGCGAATCGAGAACACTCGTAAAAAACGACAAATGCGCCGCGTTCACAACTTCCGAAAACAGGATGCCGATATGCGCGAGCCGCCGCGCGCGTCAATGCTCCATTAATAATAGGCGCTTGTGCACTACAACATGGGCAGGCTGCGCGGCTTCGGCCCGCGCGGAAACGCCGCATCTAGCGCAGAAATGTCCTCTTTCGTCAGCACGAGATCGCCGGCCGCCGCGTTCTCGGCGGCATGGTCCGCCGACGACGCCTTCGGGATCGCGAACACCGTAGTCGCACGGGTGAGAAAGCTCAGCGCGACCTGACGCGGCGTCGCGCGACGCGCCTCCGCAATTTTCGCCAGCACGGCGCCGCCCTTGCTGCGCGCATCCGGGAAATCGTCATGACCAAACGGCGAATAGGCGACCACGGCGACGCCATGCTTCTCGCACCACGGGGTCACCGCGTGTTCGATCGCGCGCTCCTTCAGATGATAGAGCACCTGATTGCAGACGATGCGGCCCTCACCCGCGACCTCGAGAATCTCGTCGAGATCATCAGCGTCGAAATTGGAAACGCCCCAGGATTTGATCTTGCCTGATTTCACCAGGTCTTCGAACGCGGCGACCGTGTCTTCCAGCGGATAGGAACCGCGCCAGTGCAGGAGATAGCAATCGAGACGGTCGGTCTTCAGCCGCTTCAGCGAGCGCTCGCAGGCAGTGATGGTTCCGCGGCGCGAGGCATTGCTCGGCAACACCTTGGAGACGAGGAACACCTCATCGCGCCGGCCAGCGATGGCGTCTGCAATGACCAGCTCCGCATCGCCATACATCTCGGCGGTATCGATATGCGTCATGCCGAGATCGAGCCCCCGCTGAAGCGCGGCAATCGCGCGCTTGCGGTCGCCGTGGTCGAGATACCAGGTGCCCTGCCCGATGACGGAGACGTTGGCACCGGCATTGCCGAAGGGATTTGCGTTCATGTTGGAGCTCACAGTCCGCTGATATCCGCGACCAGCACGCTGCCGGTCGACGACTCCGTGATATAGAGGCGATCCTTGCTCGCGCCACCGATCGCGACATTGGTGCAGTTCGGCCCTGCGCATGACCTGATCCGCGCGATCAGTTCACCGTTTGGGGCGAACACGAAGACGTGGCCGAGCGAGGCGTGGCCGACGAACAGGCGGCCCTTGGCATCCATGGTCATTCCATCGGGGCCGCTGGTGCCGAACAGCGAGCAGAAGCGCCCGACCTTCGACACGCTGCCATCCTTCATGAACGGTAGCCGCCACACCGCATTGTCGCGCGTCATGGCGACGAACAGGACGGTCTCGGTCGGGTCGAGCACGAGGCCGTTCGGGCTGACGCCGGTGTCGATCAGGCAGTCGAGCCGGCCATTCGATGCCAGCCGATAGACCCGGCCACTCGGATCGTGCAACCCGGTCTGGCCCTGATCGGTGAAATAGATGTCGCCGTTGGAGGCGAGATGAAGGTCGTTGCAGCCGCGAAACGACTCCGAATTGCGCGCGGTCAGGACCGGCTTGACGCGGCCGGCCTTGGCATCGAGCTCCATGATGCCATGCATGTAGTCGGCAACCAGGATGCGGCCGTCGGCTGCGATCTTCAGCCCGTTGGGCCATCCCTCATATTCGGCGACCTGTGACCACTCGCCATCGGGCGCGATGCGGAAGATACGGCCGAAGGGAATGTCGACGATGTAGAGATAGCCGTCCTTGTCGAAGGACGGCCCCTCGATGAAGCTATCTGTTGCGATGCCCGGCCGGTTGGCCTCGGCCCAATCCGTCCGCACGCCCTTGCGGCGGAACTTGTCGGGCATCGCGGAGAAGAGCCTGGTCTCAATCAGGCGCGGCGGCGTTTCCAGGTACATCACGGCTTTTATGATTATTTGGGGAGGAGCGCGGCAACATAGGGCACAATCGCGGGCGCGTCGATTGGGGCGGGGGCATGGCTGCGTTGGGAGAGGAGCCCACCCACTCTCGCGCCCCGGACGCGCTGCAACGCGTCAGCGTCTGCTG
The DNA here is from genome assembly GCF_023006515.1 of Bradyrhizobium sp. PRIMUS42. Classification (NCBI taxonomy): domain Bacteria; kingdom Pseudomonadati; phylum Pseudomonadota; class Alphaproteobacteria; order Hyphomicrobiales; family Nitrobacteraceae; genus Bradyrhizobium; species Bradyrhizobium sp. PRIMUS42. Next base: position 398 of record NZ_JALBGZ010000027.1, on the reverse strand, counting down.
CCCAGAGCCGGGACCCAGAAAGCCGAACACTCCGCTGTTGGATGGCCCCCGGCTCTGCAGCGCATCGTCGAAGGGACGCCGCGTTGCGTCCGGGGGCGCGAGATCGTCGTTTTGGCAGACAGCTGCATCAACCTCGTCATTGCGAGCGTAGCGAAGCAATCCAGACTGTCACCGCGGAGGGACGCTGGATTGCTTCGCTACGCTCGCAATGACGGTGGACGGAGTTGGGCCTACCCCACCGCACTCGCGACTTTCGCCTGCTTCGCCGGCACGTCCGTCGTCGCAATCAGCCGCTTCAGCTCGGGGATGCAGGAGCCGCAATTGGTCCCGGCCTTGAGCTTGGCGCCGATCTCGGCCGCCGTGCGCGCGCCAGCGGCGATGCTGTCGCAGATGGTGCC
>NZ_JALBGZ010000279.1:0-7516 GCF_023006515.1 Bradyrhizobium sp. PRIMUS42 | reverse complement strand
GACCGCCTGGTGGTCGGCGGCGATTCCGCCGGTGCGACGCTCGCTGCGATCGTGTGCCAGGAGGCGGCGCAAACCGCTGGCCTGGCCATCGCCGCGCAATGCCTGATCTGCCCCGTGCTGGATTTCGAGGAAACCTCGCCCTCACGCGAGGCCTTTGCCGAGGGCCATCTGATCGATCGCGTCACCATCGAGGCCGATCTTTCCGACTATCTGCCTGACGGCGTCGACACCGCCGACCCCCGCGTTTCCCCCTTGCGCGCAACACGCCTCACCGGCCTGCCGACCGCGATCATCCACACGGCTGAGTACGATCCGATGCGCGATGAAGGCAATGCCTATGCCCGCAAGCTGCTCGCTGCTGGCGTCGCCGTCGAGCATGTCTGCCACGACGGCATGGTTCACAATTTCCACGCCATGGGCGCGATCCTGCCGCAGGCGCAGCTCCTGCTGTCGCAGATCGGCGAGCAGGTGCGGCGAGCGGTGGGGAAGTAGCGCGGATCACACCCGCGCGTCGAGGACAGCCCTGGCGGCCACGACGTATTCAGGCCAATGTGCATCCGCATAACTTTCGGCCTGCCTTGCGCAGGTGACGTCGGGCGCATGCGCAGCCGCAATGGTGCGCGCGAAGCGCTCCTCGGCGACCGTCACGTCGTCAGGCGCGGACGTCCGTATGGCGGCAGCCACGGCCGTCGGAGCAACAGCGAGCCCCGCCAGACCAGTGAGCAGAATGCGGCGTGACGTGTTCATGGCTGTCGTCCTTCCATTGTCTCGCCTGCACCCCGGCCGGCGTGTGTGTGTCGGTGCAATCACCACAAGGTAGCCGCCCACGTCCGTGCAGTCCACCGCTTGCAATAGCGCTTGACCGCACCAACGATCACGTTCCATCTAGAAAGAATTCCGTCACCAAATCGCCGCGTCGGATTGTCTCGTGCTCGATCATAGCCCCTTGCATCGCCAGGCTCTGCGCGCTGCCGCGATGGGGCTGCTTTGTCTGACGATCTCGGCCGGCGCCGCCTTCGCTGCCGACGACGCACCGGCAAAGCCGGCCGCACCAAACATCTATCTCGATCTCCGTACGATCTATGCGACGATTCCGGCGGGCACGCTCGGGCTGGGCTTCGGGAACACGTCATTGTCGGCCGCATTCGAGGCGCTGGCGGCGCGCCGGGGCGCAAGCTTGCCGAACGGATTGCCGGCCGCGAAATCGATCGCCGTCGATCTGCCGCTGACGGTGGACGTCAGCGATCGCGTCTCGCTCTATGGCGGTGTGTCGGGCTCGACGACCGACATCGGCGGCGGCTGGTCAGCGTTCGACATCACGAGCTGGAACATCGGCGTGCAGGCCGACCTCCATCAGCAGAACGGCGGCAAGATCCCGACCATCACGCTGCAATCGACGCTGACCCAATCGGTGCCGAACGAGCAGGGCATGACGAATTCGTTCAACAACATCCTGGAATTCGACTACGCGCTCGACGAGGACGAGACGCGGGGCTGGCTGGCCGGCGTGCAATATACCCACACCGACATCGCCAGCCAGCTCGCCAGCATCCGGCCGAACACGATCCTCTATGCCGGCGGCTATTACCAATGGCCGAGCAACTGGAAGTTCACCGGGCGCCTTGGCATGCAGTCGTTCGGCGGCGCGCAGCTCGCCGGCCGGACCTTGGCGGCGTCCTTCACCCAGCCGATCCTGCGGCTCGACCTCGACCGCATGGACGACAACGACAACCGCCTGTTCGGCATCACCGCGCAGATCGCGTGGACGCCGAAGCCGGCCTACCAGGTGACGCTGCGGACACCGCTCTACGCCATCCGCAACTAGTGCGGCCAATGTCACCCCACCTCGCTCGTCAACCAATCGTTAATCCTCATCCAAAATCACTGATCGCGTTACATCGCCGCAAGGAACCTTGAGCGAGACTGGACCGGCTGTTTGGTGTCGTGTTCGTCCCGTCGTTTTCGCTTTGGAGGCTGCGAATGTCCCGCTTGGTTCCGGAACGGACGTTCCTTGCTGGGAAGATCTTTTTCAATTTCGGCCAGTCTTCGATCGACTGCGTCGTGCGCCGCCTGACCGAAGACGCCGCGACGCTCGAGATGGAGAGCGGCCTCGGCGTGCCCGAGCGTTTCCAGCTCAGGCTCGCGGGGCGCGAGATCCTGACCTGCCGCGTGATCTGGCGATCGGATCGTCAGGTCGGGATCGCCTTCGAGCAGCCAGGCAGCGTCGAGCGAGCGGTCGGCGAGGAGCGGGAACGCTCGTCCGACGCGCTGATGCGCAGCCAGATGCTGGCGCTGCGCGCGGCGCTCGATCACGTGCCGACCGGCATCGTGCTGCTCGACTCCAGTCTCAGGGCGCGCCTGATCAACCGGTCGTTCCGCAAGATGTGGCGCCTGCCTGACGAGGTTGCCGACAGCAATCCATCCATCCTCACGCTGCTCCATCACGGCCGTGACACCGGCGCCTATGAAGTGCCCGACCCCGAGCTCGATGCTCTGGTGGCGGAACGCGTCCGTGTGATCGAGGCGGGTGATCCGACGCCGATTGATCTGCGCCGGACCAATGGTGATGTCGTGCGTGTCCAGGTCACGCCCTTGCCCGATGGCGGGCGCATGCTGACCTATACGCCCGTCACGGACATCGTGCGCGCCTCCGACGAGCTGAAGCTGCTGCGGGATGCGCTCGAGAATGTCCAGGATGGTGTGCTCCTTCTCGACTCCGACCTGCACGCCACCTTCATGAACCGGCGTATGCGACGCTTCTGGGAGGTCAGCGAAGACGAGGCCGCGAGCCGGCCGGCCTATTCGTCGCTCGTGCGGCGCTTGCATCGCGCCAGCGCGCCCAATCTACCGACGAACGAGATCGCGCGATTTCCGGCGCGGCGCGTCGAAGAGGTCACGGCTGGCGACCATGTGCGCGACCTGCAGACGCCGGACGGACGGCGCATCAGGGCCCATTGCACCACCATGTCGAATGGCGGCCGCATGCTGACCTATATCGACATCACCGACCTGACGCAAAAAGCCGCGATGCTGGAGACGCTCGCCACCACCGATTCGCTCACCGGCCTTTACAACCGCCGCCACTTCCTCGAGAGCCTCGAGGCCGAGTGGAGCCGGTTTCAGCGCTATTATCGCTCCGTCTCCGTGCTGATGCTCGACATCGACCACTTCAAGTCGGTCAACGATCGCTACGGCCATGCCGTGGGTGACGCCGCGATCAGAGCGGTTGCCGCCGCGTGTCTCGACGGCAAGCGCAAATCGGACATCGTCGGCCGCCTCGGCGGCGAGGAGTTCGCCGTTCTCCTGCCCGAGACCAGCCTGTCGCGGGCGAGGACTGTCGCCGACCGCATCCGCAAGCGCGTGATGAGCGCGCAGATCGTTGCCGGCGAGATTGAGTTCGGCGTCACCGTGAGCATCGGCATCGCGGAGGCCACCGTCAGCATGTCCGGCATCGACGCGATGATGGGCGCGGCCGATCACGCGCTCTACCAGGCCAAGGCCGAAGGCCGCAACCGCTGTATCGCCTTCGCGCCTCCGCCGCCTGCAAGCAAAGCGGCGGAGTGATAGAAGCAACCAGCTCTCAGTCCGGCACCGGCACGTCGAACGTGTTCAGCGTGACCGAGACCATGCAGTAGACGCCGACCAGATACGACAGCTCGGCAGCGCCATGCTCGCCGAACTCCTTCACCGCGGCGCGCCAGGTCAATTCCGGCAGCACACCGCCGCCCACGAGCGCGGATGCGAGGTCATAGGCGACGGCCTCCTGTTTGGTGAGATCGACCGGCCGCTGTCCGGCGACGATCGTCGCGAGCTTCTCGTCGGACAGGCCACGCTGCTCTGCGACCAGCACATGGGCATAGAGCTCGTAGCCGGAACGGAAATGAGAGCCGGTGACGAGGATGGCGACCTCGCGCACCGGCGCGGGCAGCAGCGGGTTCGACGCGATCGCCTTGACCAGCTCCCACACCGGCTTGCCGAAGCGCGGCTCGCGGAGCCAGGGATTCCAGGGCCCGAGCAGCGCGCCGTCGTCGCGCATGTTCACAAAGCCCTTGAAGTGGTCCTTGATGCCGGCTTGCATGTCGTCATAGAGCGGCTTCTGTTCGGCGGACAGATCCTTGGGATCGAGAATGGGAAGGCGCACGGCGGGATCTCCTCGTTGAGAAGACGGGACGGTCGCCTGCACAGGCATGCAAGGCAAGTGAAGTTGCCGTGACATCGCACGCCGGGCGGGCGTTCTCATAATTTGGATTATGTCTCCTCGGAGCGTCGTGCGCTCTGGGGATTTGCGACGTCATCGATGGCAAACGTCAGCGGCTCGCCCGTCGCGAGGAATGACGACAGCGCCTCCTCGAACGGCGCCGGATCGAGGCCGCGTGCCTTTAGCCATTCGGGCTCATAATAGGTCTGACGATAGCGCTCGCCGGAATCGCAGATCAGCGTCACCAGCGATCCTGTCTGGCCTGCCTTGCGCATCTCCGAGGCAAGGCGGCACAGGGCCAGGAAATTGGTGCCGGTGGATCCGCCGACGGTGCGGCGCAGCCGGCGCGACAGCACGTTCATCGCCGCGATCGTGGCCGCATCCGGGATTTTCATCATGCGGTCGACCACACCCGGCACGAAGGAAGGCTCGCAGCGCGGCCGGCCGACGCCCTCGATCAGCGACGGGCGCTCGCACACATGAGAGCGGTCCTGCGTCCGGAAGCAGTCGAAGAAAGCGGAGTGCTCGACATCTGCGACGCACAGCCGTGTCGGATGCTGCCGATAGCGCAGATAGCGCCCGATGGTGGCCGAGGTGCCGCCGGTGCCGGCGCCCATCACGATCCAGTCCGGCAACGGGCGCGGCTCGCCCTGCAACTGCGTGAAGATCGATTCGGCGATGTTGTTGTTGCCGCGCCAGTCCGTCGCGCGCTCGGCGAAGGTGAACTGGTCCATGTAGTGACCGTTCAGGCGCGAGGCGAGTGCAGCGGCTTCCGCATACAGCGCGCGGCCATCGTCGATCAGGTGGCAATTGCCGCCATAATGCTCGATCGCGGCGATCTTCTCCGCCGACGTCGTGCGCGGCATCACGGCGTAGAAGGGGACGCCGATCATCTGCGCGAAATAGGCCTCCGACACCGCGGTCGATCCCGACGAGGCCTCGACCACCGGCGTGCCTTCGCGGATGTGGCCGTTGCAGAGCGCGTAGAGAAACAGCGAGCGCGCGAGGCGATGCTTCAGGCTGCCGGTCGGATGGGTCGACTCATCCTTCAGATAGATGTCGATGCCTGATAGCGCCGGCACGATCAGCCGGATCAGATGCGTATCGGCGGTGCGGCACTGGTCGGCCTCGATCGCGGCCACGGCCTCATCGACCCAGCCGCGGCGATAGGCCGGCCCGGCCGGATCATGGTGGCGGAAGGGAGGCGGCTCCATCGGCATGACCAGGCGATTCCTTGAAAACTGACGTCCATCTAGCACGAGGGCGCATCGTGCAGCCCGCTCAAAATTCCAGCGGCGCGTTGTCGACGACCTCCTTCATCACGAAGAAGGTCCGGGTCTGGCGCACGCCGGGCAGCGCGATGAGCTGCTCGCCGTGGATACGGTTGAAATCCTCCATGTCGCCGACGCGGATCTTCAGGAAATAGTCGAAGTCGCCGGCGACGAGATGGCAGTCGAGCACGAATTTCAGCTTGGCGATCGCCTGCTCGAAGGTGGCGAAGCTCTCCGGCGTCGAGCGGTCGAGCACGACGCCGACCATCACCAGCGTGCCCTTGGCCACCTTCTTCGGCGCAACCATGGCGCGAACGGTGGCGATGAAGCCGTCCTCGAACAGCCGCTGGGTCCGGCGATGGCAGGTGGCGGGGCTGATCGCGACTGATACGGCCAGCTCGGCATTGCTGAGCCGACCGTTATTCTGGAGCAATCTCAGGATCTTAAGGTCAGTTCGGTCGAGTCGAGCGGCCACGAAAGAAACTTCCATAGAAATACGATTTTATGGAAGAATTATTAGCAGATTTCGCAATTTTCGCAAGAACGCGAGCAATATAGGCGCAATATTCGAGAGCACATTTTCCTGGAGTGATGTTAGGCAGCGGCGGACATCAACGCCAATCGGGATGCCCCATGAAGCTGGACAAATTTCCGCGCTATCCGCTGACTTTCGGCCCGACGCCCATCGAGAAGCTGGATCGGCTGTCAAAACATCTCGGCGGCAATGTCGAGGTCTATGCCAAGCGCGAGGACTGCAATTCGGGCCTTGCCTATGGCGGCAACAAGCTGCGCAAGCTCGAATACATCATCCCCGACGCGATCGCCTCCAACGCCGACACGCTGGTCTCGATCGGCGGCGTGCAGTCCAACCACACCCGCATGATCGCGGCGGTCGCGGCCAAGATCGGCATGAAGTGCCGCCTGGTGCAGGAAGCCTGGGTGCCGCACGAGGACGCCGTCTATGACCGCGTCGGCAACATCATGCTCTCACGCATCATGGGCGCCGATGTGCGCCTGGTCGACGACGGCTTCGACATCGGCATCCGCAAGAGCTGGGAGCAGGCGATCGAGGAAGTGAAGGCCGCGGGCGGCAAGCCTTACGCCATTCCCGCCGGCGCCTCCGTGCACAAGTTCGGCGGGCTCGGCTATGTCGGCTTCGCCGAAGAGGTGCGCAAGCAGGAGAAAGAGCTCGGCTTCAAGTTCGACTACATCATCGTCTGCACGGTGACCGGCTCCACCCATGCCGGCATGCTGGTCGGCTTCGCGGACGATGGCCGCGCCCGCAAGGTGATCGGCATCGACGCGTCCTTCACGCCCGCACAGACCAAGTCGCAGGTGCTCGAGATCGCGAAGAACACGGCTGAACTCGTCGAGCTCGGCAAGGACCTCGTCGCTGACGACGTCGTGCTGATCGAGGATTACGCCTATCCCGCCTACGGCGTGCCGTCGGAAGAGACCAAGGAAGCCATCCGCCTCAGCGCGCGTCTCGAAGGCATGATCACCGACCCCGTCTACGAGGGCAAGTCGATGCAGGGCCTGATCGACCTCGCGCAGAAGGGCTATTTCGAGAAGGGCGCGAAGATTCTGTACGCCCATCTCGGCGGCGCGCCCGCGCTGAACGGGTACGCTTATGCGTTCCGGAACGGCTGAGAGCTCCAACTCGCACCTCCCCACCGCGGTCGTCCCGGGCAAGCGTCAGCGCAGACCCGGGACCCAAAACCACAGGGAGATGTTTGGCGAAGAACGTCTCCTCCCCTGCCTCAAGATAGATCACGCGGTATGGATCCCGGATCTGCGCGCGCCTTGTGCACGCTTGTCCGGGATGACGAGGTCTACCGCGTCCTGACGATCTGCAGCAGCTCGTCGCCGTAATGCTCGAGCTTCTTGTCGCCGATGCCGGGCACGTTGCGGAGTTCATCGAGTGTCGTCGGCCAGGCCCGGACGATGCCGTCGATGGTGGCATCGTGCAGCACGACATAGGCCGGCACGCCGCGTTCGCGGGCGATGTCCGAGCGCCAGGACCGCAGCCGCGCGCGCAGTTCCGGAT
>NZ_JALBGZ010000278.1:0-7561 GCF_023006515.1 Bradyrhizobium sp. PRIMUS42 | reverse complement strand
AAGGCGCAGAAGAACACGACGCGGCGGCCGGTGGCGGCCGCGACCTCGCGCAGCATGCCGCCGGGCTTGAGGCTCTCCTCGATGGACGGATAGGGCGCATGCAGCGCGCCTTCGAGCATGCCGTGCTTCATCCGCTCGTTGGTTTCGCGCAGATCGACCAGCAGCATGTCGGGCCGGCCGAGAATGCGGATCGCCTCGACCGCGCTGAGCGCACGGCCTTCCTTCTCCAGTTCCTCTTGATGCAGGCCGACATGCATGTTGGCTGGCACCGCCACGTCCATCATCTTCGGATTGGGCAGCTTCAGGTTCGCCATCAGCTCGATATATTCGTCGACCGAGCGCACCTGGAGCCGCGGATTGTAGCGCTTCTCCTCGCCGATGGTGGAGACGGTATCGCCCTTGTAGTCGTGCGCCGGGAATACCATCGTCTCGTCCGGCAACTTCAGCAGCCGGTTGAAGATCGAATCGTATTGCGCGCGCGAAGAACCGTTCTGGAAGTCGGTGCGGCCGGTGCCGCGGATCAGCAGCGTGTCGCCGGTGAAGACGCGATCGCCCATCAGATAGGAGTAGGAATCGTCGGTGTGACCGGGCGTGTACATCACGTCGAGCGACAGGCCCTCGATCGTCACCTTGTCGCCGTCGGCGACCCGCATCGCCACCACGTCGGCCTTGGTCTGGTCGCCCATCACGGTCATGCAATGGGTGCGGTCGCGCAGCTCACCGAGGCCGGTGACGTGGTCGGCATGCAGATGGGTATCGACCGCCTTGACCAGCTTGAGGTCGAGCTCGCGCAGCAATTGGCAGTAGCGGTCGACCTTCTCCAGCACGGGATCGAGAATCAGCGCCTCACCGCCGGGGCGGCTGGCAAGCACGTAGCTGTAGGTGCCTGAAACGCTGTCGAAGAGCTGGCGGAAGATCATGGCAGGAAGTCCGGCAGTGGAACTGATTTCGAGGATTCTACTACGGACGCGGTCCTAAAGAGAAGCAATTCACTGCGTGGGTGACGAGATTTGGAAGATTTTTATTGCAGTGCGGGTTGGGGGGTGGCCATGCTGTCACCCACCCAAAGCTGTCATCGCCCGCCTAGTGCGCAATTGCGCACAGGAGCGGGCGATCCATTATTCCAGAGACCGTCGTGGGATACGGAGAAGCCGCGGCGTACTGGATTCCCCGCTTGCCGCTTACGCTAAAGCTTCGGCGCGCCCAAGACCAAACCCCGGCGAAGCCTTGGCGTAGCCGGGGTCGCGGGGAATGACGTCGAGGGTGCCGCGACGCTGTGTGCGCGGCCCCTCAGGGCCGCACCACCGTGTAGCCGTTCTCCGCGAGGAAAAGGATCTGCCCGACGCCCACCTGCACCGGTGTTGCGGCCTGGATGAACTCCGGCCGCTTCCCCGTCTCGCGCTCGATCGTGTCCACCGTGTTGAGGCAGATGTCGAAACGCACGCCCTGTGCGATCAGGCTTTCGACCTGCTTGCGACGCTCGCTGCCTGACAGCAGCAAGTCGATGCCGGGACCGAACGCCACCACTTCGATCGCGATCTTGTCGGGGGCGTAGGCCTTCAGAAGGTTGTTGGCGACGCTCAGCACCAGCGCCTGCTTCTTTGCATCGCCGTCGGAGAGTTGCAGCACAATCTTGTGCTCGGCGAACGGCTTGTCCTGGAGCGGCAACTGCTGCGCATCAGCCGGCATCGCCGGCCAGATGAGCAGCGTCAACAACATCGCGCTGAGAACTAGCGCCCGCCTCATCCTTGTCCCGCAATGCCTGGATTGTCGTCGACGCCTTTCAGCGTGACACCGGAGCCGAGCCGCTCCTGAAACATCCGGCCCGAGCGCAGATATTTGCCGACGACGTCCCACACCGGCGCGCCTTGCTGGCCGTTGATCGAAGCCCAGCCTGCGACCTTGTAGCGGTGGCTGGCGCTGAGCGCCTTGCCACTATTGAGCTTCAGCTCCGAGATGCGGCTGCCGATCGCTGCCGTCGGTGTGCAGGTGTAGCTGAGCCCGCCGGCGCGCACCATGTCGCCGCCCTGCTGGTAATAGGGATCGGGGTTGAAGAGGTTGTCGCAGATGTCTTCCAGCACGTCCTTGATCTGGGCTCCCGTCATCTCCTGCACATAGGTTTCGGGATAGGTGATCGCGGTCTCCGCGAGCAGATCCTCCATGGTCAACGCCTGGCCGGACAGCGCGGTGACGCCCCAGCGGAAGCCCGGCGACAGCGCGATCTCGGCATTGAGCTCGGTGCGGAGCGCGGTGCAGATCAGCTCGTCGACGGGACCGGAGAAATTGCCGCGGCGATAGAGCAGGCGGTCGGGCGTTGCGATCTTCGCCGACCAGTCGGTCACATGCGGCGCGCGCAGCCGGCCGATCAGCTCGGCCATTCCAGGGTCGGGCTTCAACAGCTCGGAATAGACAGGCAGCAGATGATAATGAACGTCGCCGACCTTGCCCTTGTCGATCGCGAGATCGAGCACGGCAAGGAATTTTCCGTTGGAGCCGGCATTGGTGACGAGCGTGGTCCCGCCCGCGTTTTTCACGGGAATCGGCTGCGGCACGGCGTCGTGGGTATGACCGCCGAGAATGACGTCGATGCCGGTGACGCGGCTTGCGAGCTTGAGGTCGACATCCATGCCGTTGTGCGACAGCAGGATGACCGCATCGACCTTGTCGGTGCCGCGCAAGGCATCGACATGCTTCTGCAATTCCTCCTCGCGGATGCCGAAGGTCCAGTCCGGCGTGAATCGCTTGGGATGCGCGATCGGCACGTAAGGGAAGGCCTGGCCGATGATCGCAACCCGATGGCCGCCGATCTCCTTGATCATTGAGGGCTTGAACACGCGCCCCGTGGCCTTGTCGAATGCGGGGGCATCGTTGAACGCGGCTTCCTCGGTCAGGAAAACGTTCTGCGCCAGGAACTCGCCCTTGAAGCGCTCGAGATTGTCGCGCAGCGTCTGCTCGCCATAGGTGAACTCCCAATGCCCGGTCATCGCCTCGATGCCGAGCAGATTGGCGACTTCGACCATGTCGCGGCCCTGCATGACCTGGGCAAGCCCGGTGCCCTGCCAGAGATCGCCGCCGTCGAGGAGCAGCGAACGTTTCTCGCCGACATCGGCTCGCAAACGGTCGACCAGCGTCTTCAGATGGGCAAAACCGCCGAGCTTGCCGAAGCGGCCTGCGGACTTCTCGAACTCGACGCAGGTGAAGGCATAGGCATCGGCGCTGTCGGAGCGGATACCGAAATGTTCGAGGAAGGCGCGGCCGACCAGGTGCGGCGGTCGTCCGGCCATCTCGCCGATGCCGATGTTGATGCTGGGCTCGCGGAAATAGACCGGGTTGAGCTGCGCATGGGTGTCGGTGATGTGCAGGATTCGCGCGTTGCCGAACCGCTCGAGGTCGTAAATGCTCGCGGCTTCAGTGCCTCGCGCAAGCCGCGGCAGGCTGAGCGATGCAGCGGCAAGGCCTGCAGACTTCAGGAAATCGCGGCGGCGGATAGCCATCCCAGATTCTCCGCGCCCTCTCATGATCGCAAGACTGCTCACCCGGGAACAGTCTAGCGGATTTCCATCGCCTTCCAGGCTTCTTTTTCAGACGTCGCCTGGAAGATCGACGCCTTCGCCAGCGCCTCGGCCTCCTTGGCTGCGGCAGTGGCGCGGTCGAAATCGCCGCCATCCGCCGCCTTCTTGGCCGTTGCCAGCGTGGAGACGGTGGTGGTCCATTGGTGACGCAGGCTGGCCGCCTCCTTGGCCGCAGCTTCCGCGGCGGCAAAGGCCGCCTTGTAGTCCGCTTCATTTGCCGCGCGCGCCGCTGAGGCGAGGCCGAGTGCGAGCAGCATGGCGAGAGGAAGTGTCCGCTTCATGGCCGCGCTCCCGGGCCTGAGATCGGCAGGCCGTTTGCAACGTAGGACAGGAAATATTCGACGTCGCGATACTCGTCCGACTGCGGCTCCAGCGGAACCGCGCGGGTCTGGCTGTTGCAGGTGACGAAGCGGCGGCTGGTCGTGCCCATGCCGCTCCATTCGGAGCGGTAGATCGGCATCGCGTTCAGGATACCGAGCGCCGGCGCCAGGGTTTCGGCGCGGATGCGCTCGCCCGGGCTTTGCACATGACAGCCGGCGCAGGAGAAGTTCATCTGGCCGCGCCGGGTGTAGAAATAGCGCTTGCCGTTTTCGAACGCCGCGAGTGCACGCGGATCATCGGGAATCTTGATGTCCATCGGCTTGCCGCGCGAGGTGAACGCCATGTAGGCGGTGAGCGAGGCCATCTCGTCCTTGACGTAGGAATAGGGCGCCTCGCCATTGGCCTCGCGGCAGCGGTTGAGCGCGAGCTCCAACGTGACGACCTTGCCTTCCCTCTCGTCGAAATAGGGATAGTTCTGGCGGATGCCGATGCCGCCGTTCGGGAAGCAGTCGGCATAGGTCTTGCCGTTCTTGAACGGGGTCGCAAACATCTCCTTGCCGGCATCGAGCGCGAACTCGTAAGGCGGGAATTCCTCCTTCTCCTGCCACTGCCGCTTCATGTCCTCATTCATGGAATAGGGACCGTTGACGAAGTCCTCGTGCTTCACGTCCGGAAACTTCTGGAAGAAGAAGTTTTGGAATGCCTTGGCGTCGGCGACAGGATCAACCTTGTCGGCTGCGACGACGTGCGCAGAGGTGAGGGCGAACGCGACCAGTGCGGCGCTCACCGAGCCGAGCAGGAGAGAGAAGCGGGCCTTCATCACGCGATCTTTGCGGTGGTGGTATCCGACGCACCCTTGTTGTCGGTCCAGGAGATCTTGAGCTCGTCGCCCTTCTTGGCGCCCTTGAAGCTGAACTTGACGTAAGGGTCCTTGGAGACCGCGGTGCCCCAATTGGCGACGAAGACGTCCTTGCCGTTACATTCGAACTTCAGTTCCTGGATGAAATGCGCCGGGATCAGCTCGCCCTTGGAATCCTTGACGAGGCCGGTATCCATGGGGTGCTGGATCAGCGCCTGCACCTCGGTGATGTCGCCGGTGGCGTTGGCGCGGACGCGAATGCTGGATGCCATCTGTTCCTCCTTCGCCGTTAGCCGCCGCAGCCGCCGACGGTGACCTTCACTTCCTTGGTCGCGCTGTAGAGCTTGCCGTCGGCTTCGACGATGGCGACCAATTTGGTGGTCTTGGCCATCTTCAGCCGGTTGGCGACGCCCGGAATGGTGCCGTCGGCGATCTTGTAGGACGCCGCGAGCGCGAACGGGTTCTCGGCCACGAGGAACGAGATCGAGGTCACCTTGTCGAGCGTCGTCGTCACCGAGACCGGCACGACGCCGCCGTTCTCGGCAATCTCCGGCGCATCCAGCTTGACCTTGTCGGAGGGCTCGGCGGTCTTGCCATAGAGCGCCTTGATCGCGTCGGCCTCGCTCTTCTGCTTGAAGGCCTCTTCCGGATATTTGTCGTTGGCCGCCGCGCGCGCCGGGCTGGCCGCGAACGGCAGGTTGCCAAGGCCGATCAGCGCGACCGAGGCCGCGCCCTGCAGGATCAGGCGCCTTGTCGCAAGGGGGCCGGTGGTCGTGGTCATCTGAAGTCTCCTGGGCAGCCGGCCGTTACAGGGTTTGCAGGAAATCAACGATCGCGCTGATCTCCTGTTCGGTCAAAATCCGGTTCCGGCCGAACGGCGGCATCATTGTCTGCGGATTGCGCTTGGTCTCGTCGAAGATGATCGCAGTGAGCTCATTGCGATCGGGGTACTTGGACTTGAGGTCCTTCAGTTCCGGCCCGATCGTTCCCGGCAGGTCGCCGCCTTTGATGACGTGACAGGTCAGGCAATTGCCCTTGCCGCGGTCGAAAGCAAGCTTTTGGCCATCGGCGACGGCGGATTGTGCCCGCGCCGGCGTGGCGACGATGGCCATCAGGAGGAACAGGACGGGTATCCGGGACAAGGCGGTCAAGGCGTCATTCCGAGGCGTTGTGGCGATGGTCGCGATCGCGGAAATAGGAGCGTTCCAAAGCACAAAGGGCATCGCCTGACAATCAAGACTATGCACGCGGCAAAATGGAGTTAATATCTTCCGCATTGCAACTAAACAGACTATTTGAGCGGCGGATTCTGCCCAAACTGTAAGGCCATGGCGCGGGCCGCTATTTCCAGGGTGTTTGGGCGCTTATCCGTTTTCATCGTGTTCTCGTTTTTTCAAGGGGACCTCACTTGGCTGAATATGTCGTCGAATTTGGCAGGGACGGCGGCCGGATCGAGCCGGACGGGCGGCTTGATGCGCCGGCCTTCCATCGCAATCACGCGCCGCTCTGGGCGGCGCTGGAAAAGCACCTCAGGGGGCAGACCGGCAACGTGGTCGAACTCGGCAGCGGAACCGGCCAGCACGTGGTCCATTTCGCCCGCCACACGCCCTCGCTGATCTGGTGGCCGAGCGACCTCAATCAACGCCACCTCAGGAGCATCGAGGCCTGGCGCGTGCATGCGGGCCTGCCAAACATCCGCTCACCCCTACGGATCGACCTCACCGATCCCGACTGGTGTCCGGAGATGAAAGGCGGGCAGGGGCCGACGAGTCTTGCAGCTGTGTTCTGCGCCAATGTCATTCACATCGCGCCCTGGGTCGTGGCCGAGGGTCTGTTCGCCGGCGCCGGCCGATACTTGCGCGCCGACGGCAAGCTGTTCCTCTACGGTCCCTTCAAGCGCGACGGCAAGCACACCGCGCTCAGCAACGCGGTGTTCGACACCTCCTTGCGTGAAGGCAATCCCGACTGGGGCGTGCGCGATATCGGCGACGTCGAGGCGCTGGCGAAGGCTGGGGGTCTTCGGTTGGTCGATACGATCGACATGCCCGCGAACAATCTGACACTGGTGTTCGCGAGGTAGCTATGCGGGAGGTCCGCTCCTTCCCCCGCCTGCGGGGGAGGGCTGGGGAGAGGGTGCTTCCACAACGGGACAATCCCCAAAGGGAAAAAGCCCTCACCCGCCGTGCTTCGCACGCCGACCTCTCCCGCTAGCGGGAGAGGTAAGAGCAGCCCGCGGCCGGTACCTTTGATCAATACGCCTCAGCCTTCCCCGTCCTTCCACCCGATCTTCTCCTTCAAGAACCGGAAGCCGAGCACCTCGAAGCCGGCGCGCTCCCTGTTGTCCTTGCCGTAGCCGTGGCCGCCGGCGGCCGGCTCGTAGAACCAGGCCTCGTAGCCCATCGCCTGCAGCTTGGCCGCCATCTTGCGCGCGTGGCCGGGATGGACGCGGTCGTCGCGCCGCGTGGTGGCAATCAGGATCGGCGGATAGGTCTGGCCATCCCTCACATTGTGATAGGCCGAATAGGTCTTGAGCCATTCCCATTCATCGGGCTTGTCGGGGTCGCCATATTCCGCGATCCAGCTCGCGCCCGCCAGCAGCTTGGTGTAGCGGCGCATGTCGATCAGCGGGATGGTGCAGAACAGCGCGCCGAAGCGCTCGGGGTAGCGCACCAGCATGTTGGTGATGAGGATGCCGCCGTTCGATCCGCCCTGGGCCGCGATGCGCTTGGCGCTCGTCAAGCCGCGGCGCACGAGATCGGCCGCGACCGCGGCGAAGTCATCATGCGAGAGCTTTTTGCCGGCGAGCCGG
>NZ_JALBGZ010000277.1:0-7614 GCF_023006515.1 Bradyrhizobium sp. PRIMUS42 | reverse complement strand
GATCTGCCGCCGACCGCCACCAGCGCGCCGACGGCCAACGGCGCCGCGCCTGTCGACACCGAGACCGCAGCCCAGAAGACGTCGAGCATGTTCAATCCCACCTCAGCCTCAGGTGCGGATGCCGAGCCCGCGGCGGCCAAGGGCCGGAAGAAACCGTTTATTCTCGACCCGCTCCTGGACGAACCTCCCGGCAAGAAATAAGCCGGGACAACCGAGCCTAAGCCATGAACCATTTCGACTATCGCAACGGCGTGCTGCACGCCGAGGCGGTGAACCTGTCCGAGCTGGCCGCGACCGTCGGCACGCCGTTCTATTGCTATTCGACCGCGACGCTGGAGCGGCACTATCGCGTCTTCACCGAGGCCTTCGCCGGCGAGAAGGTGCTGGTCTGTTACGCCATGAAGGCGAACTCCAACCAGTCGGTGCTGCGCACGCTGGCCAAGCTCGGGGCCGGCGCCGACGTGGTCTCCGGTGGTGAATTGAAGCGCGCGCTGGCCGCCGGCATTCCGCCGAACAAGATCCTGTTCTCCGGCGTCGGCAAGACCGAAACCGAACTCCGCGCCGCGCTCGCCGCCGACATCCTCTGCCTCAACGTCGAATCCGAGCCGGAGCTCCAGCTGCTGTCGCGCGTTGCGACCGAGATGGGCAAGACCGCGCGCATCTCGCTCCGCGTCAACCCCGATGTCGATGCCGGCACGCATGCCAAGATCTCGACCGGCAAGTCCGAGAACAAGTTCGGCATCCCGATCGTGCATGCCCGTGAGGTCTATGCCCGCGCCGCGAAACTCCCGGGCATCGAGGTGACCGGGACCGACGTGCATATCGGCAGTCAGATCACCGAGCTCTCCGGCATGGAGACCGCGTTCCGCATCCTGTCCGAGTTCGTGCAGACGCTGCGCACCGACGGTCACAACATCAGCCACGTCGATTTCGGCGGCGGCCTCGGCATTCCCTATTACATGGACCGCGAGGCGCCGCCGGCGCCGGCCGCCTATGCCGCGATGGTCAAGCGCGTCAGCCACAATCTCGGCTGCACGCTGATGTTCGAGCCCGGCCGCATGATCGTCGGCAATGCCGGCATCCTGGTTGCCAAGGTGATCTATGTGAAGCACGGCGACGGCAAGAATTTCGTCATCATCGACGCTGCCATGAACGATTTGATCCGCCCGACGCTGTACGAGGCGCATCACGACATCCTGCCGGTGAAGCAGCCCGCCACGGGCGCCGCCACCATCACGGCCGATGTCGTCGGCCCGGTCTGCGAGACCGGCGACTATCTCGCGCTCGATCGCACGCTGCCGACGCCCGCGCCCGGCGATCTCCTCGCCATCATGACCGCCGGTGCTTACGGCGCGGTGCAGGCCGGCACGTACAACACCCGGCCGCTGGTGCCGGAGGTGCTGGTGAAGGACGATCAATACGCCGTGGTGCGCCCGCGCATCGAGGTCGAGCAACTGATCGCGATGGACACGCCCGCGCCGTGGCTGTGAGGCGGACGCAAACCTGTAAAACAACCCCATGCACAGTAGCCTCGGGGCTGCCTGGCGCACTGAAATCGCTTGAGACGTCGAGGCAAATCGGCGGCAACGCGCAATCGCGGCAGGATTTGGGATTGCCAGGCGATCAGGCCAATCGACCGGCATTGGCGCGGAAGGTCCGCGGGGTCACACCGGTTTCCTTGCGGAAGGAACGCACGAAGTGCGATGGATCCGCATAGGCGAGATCATACGCGATTTCGTTGATCGGCTGATCCGAGAACGCCAGTTGCCGCTTTGCTTCGGTGACGACCCGTCGCCTAATCAGCTGTCCGGCCGTCACCCCGGTCATGCGCTTCACGTGCTTGTTGAGGCCGTCGGACGTCATCGCGAGCTTCGCCGCATAAAAGTTTAGCAGCCGCCGGCTGCGAAAATGACTTTCAATCAGCTCGAGCAGTCTTTCGATCACTGCGTCGTTGAAATGGGCTGCGGTGCCGCTCCGGCCTATCGCCAGGCGCCCGACTTCAACTGCGATCAGGGCAAGGTAGCTGTTCACGGCGACATTGAACCCCTCGCGGGAGAGCAGGCGCTCTTCGCTGAGGCGCGCACTCAGGTCGGATAAGCGGGCCATGTCGTTCTCCGCGATCGAAACCACGGGGGCCATCGTCAGCCGCTTCAGGCGCGCGACCGTGTCTCCCGCAGCGTCGCCGAACGTTCGTGCCACGTCCTCCGTGAAGCTGACCACCCAGCCGCTCGTCGACGACTGAAAGTGAAATCCGTGAGCCATGGTCGGAGGTACCACGATGATGGCGGGGGCGTGAAAGGGGATCATCGAGGTCTCGTACTGGACCTCGCCGGCGCCGTGCTCGATCAGGAGGATCTGCAGAAGATTGGCATGGCGATGAACGCAGATCCGCCAGTCATGGAGCGAGCAGCGCGACGGGATGGTCTCGGCATGGACGAAATTGAACGCGCGAGGGTCGGGGGGCTCACCGTAGAGATGGAAGAACGGCAGTTCCATCGTACGAGTTTCTCGCGGTTCGCCAGGGTGCGGGTCAGGTGTCATCCTAAGGCCATGAGATTCTCCAGCGAAGCGTCTCCTGGCGCAGGAGCTGCGCGTGCTGGACAAGATTGCGCGTTTGGGATTGAGTTCCGTCGGTTGTCCCGCATCCAACGGACATGGTCCGATGTTCACCGATCTCAGTAGCCGCGATGAGAGCTTCGACAGGTTCCTGAGCACGTTCAATCGGCTCGTTCCTCATGCGCGGATTGATCTGGAAGGCAGCCAAAGCGCATTCCGCTGGCGCGGCCAGTTTGCCGCGACGAGCGGATTCTCCTGGTGGGATGTCGAGTCCGAGATCGACTGGACCTGCCGCCTCTCGCACCGCAAGGAGAGGCTCGGGCTCGTGCTGCCGAGTTCGGGGACGGTGAGCGGCAGGGTGCGGGATCGGACCGTGGCCATCGACCACAATTACGCGTTGGCATTGAGCGTGCCGGAAGTCAGTTCGATCGGCTATGCCGGCCGCGGCAGGCACGCGCACGTCACGCTGGAATTCGAGGTCGCGACGGTGCGGAAGGTGCTGTCCGGCATTTTCGAGGGTGGGTCGCTGCGCAGCATGGAGCTTAACCCGCGGCTCGATCTTGCAGGTCCCGCGGGCCGCATGCTCACGGCGCTGGCCGAAGCTGTCGGAGCCGGCATGCGCGACGAGGCGCTTCGATCCGAGAAGTCCATGGCGCTGCTCGGCGAAGCCATCCTGCGGCTGGTCTTCCTCAATTTTCCGCATGGCTTCAACGATCGCCAGCGCCGCCAGCAAGACGCCACGCCGCGCCGGATCAGGGAGGCGATCGACTTCATGCGCGCCAACATGCACCAGGCGCTGACATTGAGCGAGGTGGCAGAGGCGGCAGGCATCAGCGTGCGATCCCTGCAGTACGGATTTCACCGCTTCAGGAGCGTGACGCCGCTGGCTTATCTGCGGCAGATTCGCCTCGAGGCGGTGCAGGCGGAATTGTCATCGCCGCTGAATGCGCTGTCGGTCCACGACGTGGCGCTGAAGTGGGGCTTTGCGCATATGGGGCATTTCGCGTCGAGATATCGCGATTGCTTTGGAGAAGCGCCGTCCGAGACGGCAAGGCTTGCGAGGGCAGCGAAGGGCGCGCGCTCCTGACGCGTGCTGTTGCGCTTCTCCGGCGCGCCCGTGGTCCCCGGAAAAAATCTGTCGCCGGAAGGTTTTGTTCCAGCCGATGACGACCTTGTTCTACGGCCCCCTCGCATCGTGATGCTACGACTTCCCGAAAATACCAACAGATCGGGGAGGGCATCATGGAGTGTTCACGAATTCTATTGCGCGTTTGCGCATCCACAGTTGCGTTGGTCGCCGGAGCGGTCGCGCTGCCGAACGCTGCCGCGGCACTTGCGGCACCGACATGCGCGGGCCTGGCGACGGATCCGCGGTTCGGGCTGGCGAACAATCCCTCCATCAAGTCGGCGACCAGCGCCATCAAGACGACGGCGGCTCCTGCCAGCACGAAGTACTGCGGCGTCACGCTGGTCTACGGCACGAGTCCGAGCCAGAACATCACCATCGCGATAGGATTGCCGCTCAGCCCGGCGGACGGCGGTGCAGGCGGGACCATGGGCGCTTGGAACGGCCGTACCGAAGGCCTTGGCGGCGGCGGATGCGCCGGCAATCTCAACGTAGATGCGGCCGTGAATGCCGGCTATGTCGGATCGGGGACGGATGGCGGCCACGCCGGCGGCGACTGCACGCCCGGCGTCAATGCCGACCATACCTACAATCTCCAATTCATCCAGGATTTCTTCCGCAACGGGATCAAGCAGCAGATCCTGTGGTCGAAGCGCATTGCGACCGCCTATTACAGCAAGCCGCCCAGCTATAATTACTGGAACGGCTGCTCGACGGGCGGCCGGCAGGGATATCTGCTGGCCCAGGAGCTCGGGAGCCAGCTCGACGGCATCCTTGCCAGCGCTCCCGCGGTGTACTGGACGCGCTTCCAGACCGCGCAGATGTGGGGCCAGATCGCAATGTTCGAGCAGGCAGGCGAGAACCCGAGCGGAGCGATCCCTCCTGCCAAGCTGGTCGCGGCACAGAAATCGGCGATCGCGGCCTGCGACGCCAATGATGGCGCGGTCGACGGCATCATCAACGATCCCCGCACCTGCCGCTTCAGTGCCAAGGCCAACATATGTGGGAAGCCGGGTGCGCCGGCGGCCCCGAATTGCCTGACCGCGGACGAGGCGGTGGTGGTCGACAAGATCTGGGACGGTCCGCGCAACAAGCATGGCAATCGTATCTGGTTCGGGTTGGATCGCGGCAGCGACTTCTCGATCCTCGACGGTCCGACGCCGTTTCCGCTTGGCGTGACCCAGTTCGAATGGAACCTGATCGATCCAAGCTTCGCGCCGCCATCGACCAAATGGAATACCGTCAGCCTCGGGGGCAAGGGGCTGTCCTATCCCAGAGTGGCGGAAGCGGGCTCCCGCAACATCGCCGATGTGACCGACACATTCGGCCCGCTCGATGCCTTCCGCGCCCGTGGTGGGAAGTTGATGACTTTCCTCGGCGCCAACGACCAGTTCATCTATCCGCGCGGTGTTCTCAACTACTACCGGCAGATGGCAGAGCGCTATCAGAGGAATCACGATCGAACCGGTTTCGAGGGCGTGCAGAGCTTCTACCGCCTGTATCACGCACCCGGCGTCGGTCATTGCGGCCTGCCGATCTTCGGCCTCGGCACCACGGGGGCCTGGCCGCAAAATGGCGCCGACTTTACCGCGCTCGTCAATTGGGTCGAGAAAGGCGTTGCGCCGGACCAGGTCGTCGGCCGCAGTTTGGCGCCGGCACTGTCGCGGCCCTTGTGCCCCTATCCGCAAACGGCAAAGTACAAGGGAACGGGTGACGTCAACGATGCCGCCAACTGGAGCTGTGGCGGCAATCTCGAGACGGCGGAGGCAGTCTGCCCCGATGTCCTCGTCAAGTACAAGGACGAGTTCGACGGCCCGCTGGACTATCGCGCAAGCGCAGTCGATCCGGGCTTCTGCAAGGGCGGACGCCAGGACGATAATCGCTGATCCGACCGGTCGGTGATGGGGCGGGATCCTGGATCGGCGTGCACCGATCCAGGATGAGCGCGCGTTATCGTCCCGCCAACCCGCCCATCTTTCCGCCCACCACGACGTTCGCCTTCTTCTCGATCGGCTTGATCGCCGCGGTGAAATCGGACTCGGCGCCTTCCGCAGCTATCACGGTCTCCCACAACCGCCCGACCGCGTCGGCGACCTCCATCGACAGGCCGAGCTGCTTCATCTCCTCCAGCGCCAGCCGCACGTCCTTCACCATGAGTCCCGTGGCGAAGCCGAAGTCGAATGTACGCGGCAGCACCGCGCGCGGAAACTTGTCACGGCTCGCCGTGTTCATGCCAGAGCCGGCATTGATGACGTCGATCATCACGGCAGGATCGAGCCCGGCCTTCACGCCCATCACCACGGCCTCCGACGTGGCCACGATCGCGGTCGCCGACAGGAAATTATTGGCGAGCTTCATGGTCTGCGCCGCGCCGGGCTTCTCGCCGATGAAGAACACTTTTCCGATGATGTCGAGCGCGGGCTTGAGCAGTTCGAACTCCGCCTTCGGCCCGGAGACCATCACCGCCAACGTGCCCTTCTCGGCGCCGCCGACACCGCCGGAGACGGGGCAGTCGATTTGCACGATGTTGCGTTGGGCGAGGAGTCCGTGAATCTTCGCGGCCATCGCCGAGCCGACCGTGGACAGATCGATGAAGCGTTTTGCGCGGCTGCCCTCGATCACGCCGTTCGTCCCGGTTGCAACCTCGAGCGAAGCCTGCAGCGAGGGCAGGCTCGCCATGACAGTCTCGACCTGATCGGCGACGTCCTTCGGCGATGTCGCTTGCGTGGCGCCAAGCGCGACGAGCTTGCCCATGACTTCCTTGCGCGTGTCGAACACGACGAGCCTGTGTCCCGCCTCGATCAGCCGCCGCGCCATCGGGAAACCCATGTTTCCGAGGCCGATGAATCCGATGTCCATGGTGTTTCCTTTCTGTTGTCATTGCGAGGAGCGAAGCGACGAAGCAATCCAGGGATGTGTCCGTGGAGGGGTTTCTGGATTGCTTCGCTTCGCTCGCAATGACGGAGCGATACGTTGAAAGCTGTTTGTTCGGCTCACGCCTTGCCGTCGATCTCCGCGAACACCTCGCGCGCGATGCGAAAACTGTCGACTGCGGCAGGCATGCCGCCATAGATCGCGACCTGCATCAGGATCTCGCGGATTTCCTCGCGGCTGACGCCGTTGGTGAGCGCGCCCTTCAGATGTGCGCGGAACTCGTGCTGGCGGTTGAGGATCGCGATCATGGCGATGTTGAGCATGCTGCGGGTCTTGCGCGGCAGCTCCTCGCGGCCCCACACCGTACCCCAGCAATATTCGTTCAACATCTCCTGGAACGGACGGTTGAAATCATCGACGTTCTTCAGGGCGTTGTTGACATAGGCCTCGCCCAGCACCGCTTTGCGGACTTCCAGGCCCTTGTCGTGCATCTTCTTGTCCATGGCGTTTCCCTTACTTGCCTTGCGTTTCTCTCGGGCGGCGCGCGGAAATTACGGGGTTGGGCGGGGCCAGTCACGTCCTCGTGTTATGCGGGAAAAGGGGTGTCTCCCGTACGGGAACGGATGCCTCAGTGCTGCCGTTGTGATAGGCTCCTCTCCCACCGGGCAACCTGGAGAGTTGATTGAACGGCGTCACCCCCGACCCGTCAGACCCGATCCGCAACAGTGACGCTCTGTCGCGGTTGAAGCTGGCGCAGGCCCTCGATCGGGCCATCTATGCCATAGCGTGGGAGCGTGCCTGGCCAAATCTGGCGCGGCTTCTGACCGTCGTCGGCCTGTTCCTGGTGGTGTCCTGGGCCGGCCTGTGGCTGGCGTTGCCGTTCATCGCCCGTGCCATCGGTCTCGTCGTTTTCGCCGCCATCGCAATCGCCGTCCTGTTGCCCCTGTTTCGCTTTCGCTGGCCGAGCCGCGACGAGGCGCTGGCCCGGCTCGATCGTGGCTCCGGCATCCGTCACCGCCCGGCGACGACGCTGACCGACACACTGTCCTCGCAGGATC
>NZ_JALBGZ010000276.1:0-7648 GCF_023006515.1 Bradyrhizobium sp. PRIMUS42 | reverse complement strand
ACTGTCGAACCGCACGGTCGTCCTGTCGGCGACGCGCGCCGACATCCAGCCCACCATCCTGTCGCTGGCGGCCGACGAGGGCCTCGATCTCCTGGTGATGGGCGGCTACGGCCATTCGCGATTGCAGGAGCGCGTTCTCGGCGGCGTCACCCGCGCCATGCTGGAAGCCATGACGGTTCCGACGCTGATGTCACATTGAGCCGGGCTCGGCCCCGTCACGCCGCGACCGGGGTCTCCCATGTCGCGGGCGCTGCGGCGCCCTCGTCGTGTGGCGCGTTGCAGGCGTCGAAATGCGCCTTGAGTTCGACCTCGGCGAGATATTCGAAATGTTCGGCCTGGCCGAGGAGTTCCCAGTTCTGAAGCGGCCGGTAGGCCGCCTGCTGGCGACAGAGGGACGCCAGCGCCCGGTAGCGACGTACGTTCTCCATGAGACCCTCCCTCGCATTCACAAGGTTTATTGCCCCTATTTGCGTCAGGCCGATGGCGGTTGTGCAAAAGATTTGCTGCGCCCGTCGCGCGCCTGCTCTCGGCTCCGCTGGTAGGAAATATATCTCCGAGCCAAAGTTCCAAACGGTGTGGACTGACGCGCGGAATCCCGCCACCAGATCCAGGGGCTAGGCGTAGAGCCGGCGCTCCACGGTCACGCCGACCAGGTCGAGATAGCGCTCGATCAGGTCGGGCCGGCCGACCAGATAGCCCTGCATCTCCTCGCAGGCCTCGCGCACCAGGAAGGCACGCTGCGCTTCCGTCTCCACCCCTTCGGCGATGACCGGGATATTCAGGGCGTGCGCGAGGCTCAGGACCGCGCGGACAATCGCGGCCGATTGCAGCGTCGCCTCGAGATTGGAGATGAAACCGCGATCGATCTTGATCTTGTCGAACGGAAACGACTGCAGATAGGACAGCGAGGAATAGCCGGTGCCGAAATCGTCCATTGCGATGCGGACGCCCAGCGCCTTCAGCCGCCGCAGCAGATCGAGCGCGCGGGTGAAATCGCCGATCAGCACACCCTCGGTGATCTCGACCTCGAGCCGCGTCGGGGCAAGCCCCGTCTCCAGCAGGATCCGGTGGATCGAACGTTCGAGATCGCCGGCCTGGAACTGGACCGGCGACAGATTGACGGCGACCTGCAGCGGCCGCGGCCAGGATGCCGCCTCGCGGCACGCTTCGCGCAAGACCCATTCGCCGATCTGGACGATCAGCCCGTTCTCCTCGGCAAGCGGAATGAACTGATCCGGCGGCACGAAGCCCCGCGTCGGGTGGTTCCAGCGCAGCAGAGCCTCGAAGCCGATCACCTCGCCATCCACTCGCGCCTGCGGCTGGAAATAGACCAGGAACTGGTTCTGCTCCAGTGCCTGTCGCAGATCGTGCTGCAACAGCCTGCGATCGCGCAGCTCCCGGTCCATCTCGGACTCGAACAAGCGGACCCGCCCCCTGCCCTCGCGCTTGGCACGATAGAGCGCTGCATCGGCGTTGGCGAGCAGCGTGGCGGCATTCACGCCGTCATCCGGATAAAACGCGATGCCGATGCTGAGGCCGACATGGGGAAGGTAGTCGTCGACCTCGAGCTCCTTGCCGATGGTCTCGACCAGGCGCTCGGCGAGCGCCAGAACCTCCTCACGCCTGATGTCGTCGGGCATCAGGATCATGAACTCGTCGCCGCCGATACGAGCGACGAAGGCGCCGTCGGTCTCCGCGGCAAGCCGGTCCGCTGCCGTCCGCATCAGCATGTCGCCGACGGGATGGCCGAACACGTCGTTGACCTCTTTGAAGCGGTCGAGATCGAGGCTGAGCACGGCAAAACTGGTCGCCGCCTCCTGCGCCCGCTCCAACCGCTCGCCGAGCGCGGCGTTGAAGGCGCTACGGTTCGGCAGGTCGGTCAGCACGTCATGATGCGCGAGGTGACTGATGCGTTCCTGGGTGTTGACGCGCTCGGTGACGTCCTCGATCACGCCGACCAGATATTGCGGATCGCCGGCATCGTCGGTGATCAGCATCTTTCGCGAGTTGACGACCCGGTCGTGACCCTTGACGCCGATTTCGAGCAGATGCTCCTCGAGGAACATCGGCATCCCGCTGGCAACGACCCTGCGGTCTTGCTCGTTGACCATGCGGGCGACATCTGCGGGGAATATCTCGTCGGGAGTCCTGCCCAGCATCTGCTCGCGTTGCAGGCCATAATAGCTCTCGCCGGCGCGGTTGAGCAGGATGTAACGGGAATCCTTCGCGCACTTCGCGAATACGGCGATCGGGATGTTCTCGACGATGGCGTCCAGGAACTCACGGGTCCGCAGCAGGTCTTCCTCGACCTCGTCGTGAGTCTGCACACGTGCGTCGATCATCCGCTGGCGCTCGCGATCACTCGCCTCATAGGCTGCGCTGACGAGCTCGCCCAGCTTGGCGAGGTCGACCTGTCCGGCCGCGTCGGTGGCGCAACGAAGCTGCTCGGCGAACAAGCGATGCATACTCATGCCATCGCTCCACGCCGCATGCAGGCCTCATGCCCGCAGATATCCTCGATCCGCATCCCCGCGCTCTCTAGCGTTTCTCAATCGAAGATTGCGGCGCATAGCGTTGCTCGGGAGTTAATCGAGCCTTCGTCTCCGGCGCATTGGTTACCCCGGCCTGAAGAGGCGAGCATTCCTGCGCGATATTCTCCGTGGAACCCCGGAGACAAGTGACACGATGCTGGCACAACCGGAACCGCGCCGTCTCCGATAGTGTCCCTTGGTCTAGCGGATGCGCGCGCCTTCACCGAGGCGCATCGGATGCGCGGCATTGTCCTGCAGCTTCGGAACCCGGCCGGCCTCGGCGGCGACGCGAATGGCGGCGATATTGGCCGCATATTCGGCAGCGCTTTTGCCGCGAAACACCGCGGAACCCGCCACCAGCGTATCGGCGCCCGCCGCCGCCACCGCAGCGGCATTATCACGCGTGATGCCGCCGTCGACCTCGAGCCGGATCGGCCGGTCGCCGATCATGGTTTTGATCCGTTCGATTTTCTCGAGCTGGGATTCGAGGAAGGATTGGCCGCCAAATCCCGGATTGACTGTCATCACCAGCACGAGATCGATGCGATCGAGCACATAGGCGATCGCGCTCTCGGGAGTGGCCGGACACAGGCTGACGCCGGCCTTCTTGCCGAGCGCACGGATCGCCTGGAGTGAGCGGTCGAGATGCGGGCCGGCTTCGGCATGCACCGTGATGACGTCGGCGCCTGCCTTCGCGAACGCTTCGAGATAGGGATCAACAGGCGCGATCATCAGATGAACGTCGAACACCTTATTCGTCAGCGGACGGATCGCCTTGATGACGTCGGCGCCATAACTGATGTTGGGGACGAAATGCCCGTCCATGATGTCGCAATGGATCCAGTCGGCGCCGGCCGTGTCGATTGCCGCGATCTCCTCGCCCAGGCGCGCGAAATCCGCGGCCAGAATCGACGGAGCGATGATGATCTCTCTGGTCATGGCTTTGCACTCCCCGCATCAGCGCCGCCGCTGAAGACGCGGCTCGCCAGGACGTCCATGGGATCGATGGTTTCGAGGTCGGCGACATCCAGCATGCGGTCGAGATCGGACACCAGGCGATCGGCCTGCCGCAGCCGGATGCGGTCGACGGCGTTGCGGATCGAGCGCGCATTGGAGAAGAACGGCTGCGTCCGGCGCAGCGCGATGTATCTCTCGAACGCCTCGCGCGCCGCAGCCGCGAGGCGATAGCCGCGCTCCTTCAACATCAGTTCGGCGATGACTAGCAGCTCAGCTTCGGCATAGTCCGGAAATTCGATGTGATGGGCGATGCGCGAACGGAAGCCGGGGTTGGAGGCGAAGAAGCTCGTCATGCGCTCGCCGTAGCCGGCGAGGATCACGACCAGGTCGTCGCGCTGGTTCTCCATCACCTGGAGCAGGATCTCGATCGCCTCCTGGCCGTAGTCGCGCTCGTTGTCGGGGCGATGGAGATAATAGGCCTCGTCGATGAACAACACGCCGCCCATCGCCTTCTTCAAGATCTCCTTCGTCTTCGGCGCGGTGTGGCCGATGTATTGACCGACGAGATCGTCGCGCGTGACCGAGATCACCTGCCCGCGCCGCACGAAGCCGAGACCGTGCAGGATCTTGGCCATGCGCAGCGCCACCGTGGTCTTGCCGGTGCCGGGATTGCCGGTGAACGACATGTGCAGCGTCGGCGGCGCGGAGGCCAGGCCCGCGCGCTGCCGGATGCGTTCGATCAGCAGCAGCGAGGCGATCTGGCGCACGCGGTTCTTCACCGGCTTCAATCCGACCAGCTCCTGCTCGAGCTGCTGCAGCGTGTCGGTGATCCCGGCAGCTTCGGCTTCCTTGCGGAGATCGAAACTGGTCTCGCTGGGCTCAGTCGTGGTTGCGTGGGGAACGTCCAGCATAGCTACCCTCGAAGAAAAGAGCTTCGCCGCCGGGAGCGGCGAAGCAGTGGTCCGCCAAGGATGCGGAGCAGGGAGAGCTCCGCGCGGAAGCGGATGGCTTTAAGTTGACGCGTGCGTGGCCGGCCTTCGCACGGTGGTGTACCGGATCGCGCGGCCGCCGACTTCCTGCCGCACCAGCTCGAACTCCGCTTCTTGCGGCGGCCGGTTGACGAGGAAGGAGATCCGCACCGACTCCCAGCCATGGCTCGAATCGAAGCCGCTGATGCGGATGTAGCGGTCGCCATACACCCTGCGGCACTCCGCGAGCTCCATCATCACGCCGGCGGCGTCCTGAAGGTCGAACATCGGCAGGCCCCACATTTCCCAATAGGTATTGCGGGGATGGGGATCGTCGGTGAACTCGATATTCACCGCCCAGCCATTGGTCAGGCAATACTGCACCTGCTTCGTGATCTGATCGTCGGTCAGATCCGGCAAGAACGAGAAGCAGCCCTGGGTCAGTTTCATCTCATGTCTCCTCAAACGGTTTCCAGCGCGGTCGGCACGAAGTCCGGCGTGTCGGTGGATTGATAATTGAAGGTGACGTCCTTCCAGACCTCGAGCGCCGCCTTCAACGGCGTGCAGGTCTCGGCCGCCCGCGCCAGGATCTCCGGACCTTCATGGACGTAGTCGCGGCCCTCGTTGCGCGCGAGGATCATCGCTTCCAGCGCCACGCGGTTGGCGATCGCGCCGGCGGCGATCCCCATGGGATGGCCGATGGTGCCGCCGCCGAACTGCAGCACGACGTCCTCACCGAGCAGATCGAGCAGCTGATGCATCTGCCCGGCATGGATGCCGCCGGAAGCCACGGGCATCATCTTGTTCAGGCTCGCCCAGGGCTGATCGAAGAAAA
Source organism: Bradyrhizobium sp. PRIMUS42 (assembly GCF_023006515.1). Lineage (NCBI taxonomy): Bacteria > Pseudomonadati > Pseudomonadota > Alphaproteobacteria > Hyphomicrobiales > Nitrobacteraceae > Bradyrhizobium > Bradyrhizobium sp. PRIMUS42. The sequence continues at coordinate 2,357 of NZ_JALBGZ010000276.1, read as the reverse complement.
TTCCATGTTCAAGCTTGGTCGGGTTGAAGTCTTCGCGGCAGACATCGTAATAGCCGCGCGTGGTGTTGGGATCGCCTTCGAGCTTGCCGACCACCGTGCCGGCATGGATATGGTCGACGCCGGCAAGGCGCATCCACTTGGCGATGACGCGGAACGACACGCCATGGCTCTTCTGCCGCGTATAGGTCGAGTGACCGGCGCGATGCAGATGCAGGATCATGTCGTTGCGGCGCGCCCACTTCGCCATGGACTGGATCGCGGTGTAGCCGATCACGAGGTCGATCATGACGATGCACGATCCGAGCTCCTTGGCGAACTCGGCACGCTCGTACATGTCCTCCATCGTGCCCGCGGTGATGTTCAGGTACGTGCCCTTCACTTCCCCGGAGGCGGCCTGCGCGCGGTTCACGGCTTCCATGCAGTACAGGAAACGATCGCGCCAGTGCATGAAGGGCTGCGAGTTGATGTTCTCGTCGTCCTTGGTGAAATCGAGCCCGCCCTTCAGCGCCTCGTAGACGACGCGGCCATAGTTGCGGCCCGAAAGCCCGAGCTTCGGCTTCACCGTCGCGCCCAGCAGCGGCCGGCCGAACTTGTCCAGGCGCTCGCGCTCGACCACGATGCCGGTCGCCGGCCCCTGGAACGTCTTCACATAGGCGACGGGGAAGCGCATGTCTTCGAGCCGCAGCGCCTTCAACGGCTTGAAGCCGAACACGTTGCCGATGATCGATGCCGACAGGTTTGCGATCGAGCCCGGCTCGAACAGATCGAGATCATAGGCGATGTAGGCGAAATACGAGCCCGGCGTGCCCGGCACCGGATCGACGCGGTAGCATTTTGCGCGATATTTCTCCGCCGCGGTCAGGCGATCGGTCCACACCACGGTCCAGGTCGCGGTCGAGGATTCGCCGGCGACAGCGGCCGATGCCTCGATCGGATCGACGCCCTCTTGCGGCGTCACACGGAACAGCGCGATGACGTCGGTGTCCTTTGGCGTGTAGTCGGGCTCCCAATAGCCCATGCGCTTGTATTCCATCACACCGGAGCGATAGCGCTCTTTGCCGCGGACCGTGCCTGCATGTGCGTTCATGTCTCTCTCCTGCTCTTCTCTCTCTGAATGATTAGGCCGCAACCGGTTCGCGAGCGCCGATGCGCGGATCGAGGTCGCCGGCGCGGTAACGCCGCGCCATTTCGCTCAAGGGGATGACCTTGATCTTGCTGGCGTGGCCCGCCGTGCCGAACTGCTCGAAACGCTCGCGGCAAAGCTCACGCATCGCGTCCATCGCGGGCTTCAGGAACTTCCGTGGGTCGAATTCGGAGCGCGTTTGCGCCGCGACCTTGCGGAACACCGCGGTCATCGCGAGGCGACAATCGGTGTCGATGTTGACCTTGCGTACGCCGCTCTTGATACCGCGAACGATCTCCTCGACCGGCACGCCCCAGGTCTGAGGCATCTCGCCGCCGAACTGGTTGAACATGTCCTGGAGCGGCTGCGGCACCGAGGAGGAGCCATGCATCACCAGATGCGTGTTCGGCAGGCGGCGATGGATCTCCTCGACCACGCGCATCGCCAGGATGTCGCCATCCGGCTTGCGGCTGAACTTGTAGGCGCCGTGCGAGGTGCCCATCGCGATGGCAAGCGCATCGACCTTGGTGGCACGAACGAAGTCGACCGCCTGGTCGGGATCGGTCAAGAGCTGGTCGTGACTGACCTTGCCCTCGACGCCGTGGCCATCCTCCTGCTCGCCGCCGCCATGCTCGAGCGAGCCGAGCACACCGAGCTCGCCCTCGACGGACGCGCCGACCCAATGCGCGAGATCGACGACGCGTCGGGTGATTGCGACGTTGTAGTCGTAATCGGCCGCCGTCTTGGCATCGGCTTTGAGCGAGCCGTCCATCATGACGGACGTGAAGCCGTGGGCGATGGCGGACGCGCAGGTCGCTTCGTCATTGCCGTGGTCCTGATGCATGCAGAGCGGAATGTCGGGATAGGTCCGCTCCAGCGCATCGATCATGTGCGAGAGCATGATATCGCCGGCGTAGCTGCGGGCGCCGCGCGAAGCCTGCATGATGACGGGCGCGTCGACCTCGGCCGCCGCCTGCATGATCGCGATGCCCTGCTCCATGTTGTTGATGTTGAACGCCGGCACCGCGTAACCATGGCTGGCGGCGTGATCGAGCAATTGGCGAAGGGTGATACGGGCCACGAGAAGTCCTCCTTATTGTCTCTTGCGTGCGATCGCCCGGCGGGCGGCTTCCGCAATGCTCTGCGGCGTGATGCCGAATTCGCGGTAGAGCACGGGCGCCGGCGCCGAGGCGCCGAAGCCGCGCATGCCGACGAACTCGCCCTCAGTGCCGAT
>NZ_JALBGZ010000275.1:0-7659 GCF_023006515.1 Bradyrhizobium sp. PRIMUS42 | reverse complement strand
GCCGGCGCCCTCGCGGACGGGGCGACCCGTCGTCGGGCGACTTCAGCGACGCCAGGCTGGTCCGGAAGTCCGGCGAGGTGCCGGATGACCTCAGCTCACTGTGAGCGCGGGAGCTGGATCATTCCTCACTTCGTCATGCGTCTTCGCCCGCCGTCCCCTGGGGGGCTCGCCCAGTAGCGGCCCCACCAACGCCGTTACGCATGGCGAGGCCGCCTGCGCTCCGGGACACCGAGGCTGGAGATGTGCCCGGAGGCGGCCAAATTTTACGACAGCGATTCACCTTTGTAGGTTTGTCGATTGACGACGCATTCAAGGGCGTTGACTAAGATGATCAATCATTGGCCAGCAGGGTCCATTCTGAGCTTTAGCGCGCTGACGACCACCGACTACGGCGATGTCGTGCCGATGCGTCCGTGGGCCAGAAGCCTTTGCAACCTGGAAGCCATTATCGGGCAGCACTACCCAGCGACTCTCTGTGACGCTGGAATTGGATGAGCGTAGCCACTAGGTCGGGCGGAGTTGGTCGCGTGAACCTTCATCGAAGGTACGGGGCGGTTCACGATCAGACGACGGACACAACATCCCGGCAATGCCGGATTCTTTTTTGCAAGCTTTGACATGGATCAGCACCGCTACAAGCATGCGACACGAGCGTCGCGTCAGTTCTCTGTACAGAGGAGAAAGTCGATGACGTACGTAAGTAAGGCTGCCCTTGCTGCTTCCGCCTTCGCGTGTGCGGCAATGTTCTCCCTCGGCTGGTCTGAACAAGGCGGGGTTTCGCTCTCAATCGAGAGCGCTCAGGCGCGGGTCGGTCGTCCGCTGACGCCCGTGAGCGTTGCGGGTGTTGCGCGTCGCCATAATCGGCGAGCCATGCACGGATATGGGTATGGCGCAGGTGTCGCAGGTGCCGCCGCGGTCGGCACGGCTACCGCTGTCGCCGCTTCCTCAAACTGGGGATCGGGCAACAACAATTGGGGCAACGCTTACGCGGCCCAGACTGATCCTCACTTTGGGCAACCGCTCTACCCTCACAGAGCCTACTATGGACATAGCCCTTATTACGGTTACGCCGGATGGGACGATTATTCGACACGCAACAACCTTAAGTGCCACCCGGGAGGCATGATCAAACTCGACGACGGCCAGATGCACCACTGTCAGTAGGAGTTAATGGCAGTTGCACAGTACGGGCAATGAGACAGTCGATCTCGTGAAGCAAACGGCCCCGGACCATGCCGGGGCCGAGGTTTGCGGAGTTGATGGTCCTACCAGCGTTGATGCGCGAGGTGGTAAGTCGTTCGCATCTCTGGCGTGGCTGAGTTGATCCGGACATCGCCACGGGCGCGACTGAGGGGGAGAGAATGAAACGCGTCGTGCTAACCACGATCATTCTCGTCCTTGGGACAGATGGGGCTCGCGCCGAGCCCCAGGCCGCCCAGTGTTCGTCCTTCTACATCTCGGAAATCACTCTCGTATCGACGGCCGACGGCGAGGCCGGGCACGTTCAGACCTTTGTGGGGTTCGGCCCCTCCAAGGAAGCGGCAGAGAAGAGCGCCCTGGGATGGTGCTCGCATATCAGGTACGATCTTGAGACCTGTTTGAATTCGGATCGCTTGACTGCTCGCAACTCTCCGTCAGACGGAGATGGCGCCGCCCTTCATCTCAAGTACATGAAGGCAGTTGCGCGCATTACCGGCTGCAGTTAGAGCGCGTTCGCGAGCGATCGAACGCGCTTGATCTATATCAAGCAGCTCGTGGCCATCTTGCAGCATGCGTGAGACAACGTCGTAGAACTGGCCCAGGGTAGTGTTTCGGGGGTACGGGAGCGACCAGCATGCCGCTGTTGGCATATCTCTGGAAGGTCGGAACGGCGTTGCTCTTACTGCTCTTTGTCTCGGACTATTGTGTTCCGAGGGCGCCAATCCCCGAACAGGCGCCGGCCGATCAAGCAACGATACGCATTCACTCCGATCGCAAATGGCCGGAGCGAATTGTCTTCGATACCCGGTCGCCGACAATCGTTGCCGCCGCACCCGCGGTCAATATCCCCGATGTCGCGATGTCGTCAGACGTCACCGAACTGCCTGTTGGCCGGGTGGATAACCCGACAGTCGCAAATGCGCTCGCAATGCTGCCGCGTCCGGATACACGACCGCCTGAATCCATCGACCGCAAGCGACAACCCAAGATATCAAACGTCGCCGCCCGGCCGAGACGACACGTCAAGCCGCGGATGCTTCTAGCGGCGCGACAAGGGCAGTTCACCTGGCTTGGCTTCAGATCCTGGTGATCGGCGTCCGGAACTGCGCGTGCCGCGACGGGCAAGCCCTCGCCGTTCGTTAAGGCGGAGGCCCCTGTCGCGGGGCCTCCGTTATGGGCGCAAGCACAGTTCAGTAGCGAGCGGTGACCGGCGCACCATAGCCGCCGAAACGATAGTTCAGCCGAAGTGTGACCATGTCCACATCCTGGCTGACCCCGTTGCCGAGAAGGGTGACTCCCCCGGGCGTGACCACGCCTGCGAAGGACGTGTTGTCACGCCCCATCCAGAGATGGTCGTACTCGAGACCGAACGACCAGTTGGGAGTGAAGCCATATTCCCAGCCGACGCCCAAGGCGCCGCCCCAGCGCGTGTGACCTGCCGAGGCGAGTCCAACACCGGTGGCATTGTTGAATATGTCAAAGCGATTGCGCGTTACCGCAGCGCCACCCTTCACGTAGAACAGCGACGCGTTCCATGCCCAACCGAGTTGAGCCGTGAACAGCCCAATGCCATCGATCTTGCCTGTGGTGGAGATCAATGGATCGATCAGGCTGACGCGGGTGTTCTTGATCTCGGCCCAGTCGCCCTGCGCCTCCAATCCGAGGACAAACTGATTGGTTTGCCAGCGGTAGCCGAGTTGTCCGCCAGCAAGGCCTCCGGAGCGATCAGCGCAACCACCTGCAACTGTCCCTGCCGGCGTCAGGAAATCCACGCAACCGTGGCTCTGCCCCCAGCCTCCATTGGCGCCAATGTAGAATCCGCTCCAGTTGTAGATCGCCACCACCGGTGCGGGAGGCGGCGCTGCCTTGACAGCCATATCGGCGGCCATGGCCGGAGCCGTCATGTTCAGCGCCGCGAAGCTGATCGCAGCCATCAAAAGCCTTTTCATCGTCATGTCCCCTCGCTCTTTTTTGTTTAGAAATGCGAATGCAGGCTGGCGCGCATAAGCACCGCGAACATCCATAAGTTAGGTTCAATGAGACCCTAAGCCCGTAACATAATGGCAACACTCTGGAGCCGCGTATGTGCACGGAGACGTACTTATTCAGTGTCGGGACCGGTATGTCGTTCAGTGTCCGATAGTTCGTCGTCAAGCCAGGCTCGGATGCGGGCCGACGGAATAAGCTGCCTAGGGACGCTCGGATTGATCGTGCCTGCGAATACAGCGAGGCCTTCGTCGAGCTTTGAACGAACGAACGCCTTGGCCTCTGCTTCCGTAGTGAAGGTCCTTGTTTCCCGAGGACTCCGCTGCTTCGGCAGCGTGCCGCGTTTACGGACTTCGAAGGTGACGTACCAAGTCGGTGTCATCGCGCACCCACCAGCGAATTGGCCCAGCCTGTCGATCCTCGCTGTTGTGGTGCGCCGGTCACATGGCCGGTTGATCTGAATCAAGATCGCGCCCGATGCTGTCAGACTACAGCGAAGCGATGCGCACCTAAACACAGACATTGTTCGGCAGAGCACCAGCCCAGCCCAGCCCACCCTTGAACCACGTCAACTCGCTCATCCTTCCGAGCACACGTTATCTGTAGCCGCCGGAACGCGGCATCTGCCACCCCTGATTTCGCAAGCACAAAGAGGAGGACCATCATGAAGGCGAAGACGCAACTCTCGATGAGATCCGCGACGATTGCAGTGATCGTTGCCAGCGCCCTTCTGGTGCTTGCAGGCGTCACGCTCAATCCATCACCGGCCCACGCAATCGTATATTGCCAGTACGTCGGTTATCCGGGGGGGTGCGTTGCCAGGGCCGGCGTCGTTCTGACGCCGCGCCCCGTTGCGCGTGCAGCAGTCCGCCACAACGCTGGTGGCAATGCAAATGGCGGCGTCAATCGCGTTGGCGTGCGGCGGTAAGGGGATTTACTCGCGGATCGCGAGCCTGGCAGTGAGCCAGGTTCGCGACCGCATCTCTCGATCCCCTTCTCGATCGAGACCCCCGATCGGCATCGAGATCTTCAGCCGCCCCTCATGCCTCTGTTGCCCCTCGGTTGGAGCAGACCATCCCAGGACGCGTCGAAATCGACCGAGATCCTCGCTCCTACCGTCCGAATCGGTGGTACACGGCGGTGGTCATAAAACTCGACCAGACTCTTTCGGATGCCTTGTTTTTCGGCGCATTCGCGGCATCGGGGGGAGGGAGTCGCACTATCTCCATCTCCGCCAGAGCGAACCCAAAGTATCGAAGAAGCAGACGGTCAGCCTCTGCGGCTAACGAGATTTCCTGCGTGGCGACCTCGCGCGGAATGTGTTAATCATTGCCGCGCGGCGCCCCCCAAAGGTGCCACACAAAAAAAACGCCGGGCCGAAAACGCCAATAAAATCAGTGGTCGATCGGATTGTTGCAACAGTTCAATCCTGTCTGGCAGCACCATTCTCCCCCGATTGAAGCGAGCTTATTGAGGCAGGTCTTCTTATTGAGACAAGCCTTGCGCCTGACCAGCGAGCCCGCAACCTGCACGGATGCCATCGTGATCAAACGTTCCCTGCCCTATGAAGGACTGCTCCACGAGATCGTCGAGCATAACGACGTGCTTTATCTCGGCGGTGTCGTCCCTGAAGATGCGGGGCTCGACATGACGGGCCAGGCCGACGATGTGCTGCGTCAGTTGAAGACCCTGCTCGAAGGGGCCGGCTCCGATCTCTCCTGCGTCCTGCAGGTGACGATCTTCATGGCCGAGCTCGCCGACAAGGCGGCGTTCAACGCGGTGTGGAAGCGCTATTTCACCGCGAACCATCTGCCGGCGCGTGCGGCTGTCGGCGTTGCGGATCTCGGCCCGGGCGTCAAGCTGGAGCTGACGGCGATCGCCGCCCGCAAGTGATACTCGGGCGACATCGCCGAGGCGCGACGCCTCAGTCATTCCTGTATTCACACATGAAGCTGCATTCTCGCGGCAGGAAACGCCCGAGTTTTGCTCTTCTCTTTCGCCCTCTCTTGTGAAGAGGGCGCAGGGAAGACCGGGTGCCGGCTGGCACCCATGACCCGCTGCGCGAAGAATTTGCACACGCAAATGCGCAGGCGGACTACAGGTGGGCCGGAAAACACCCGGCCTTCCCTGCGCGATGGGTTGACGGCCTATGCCTGCTCTCCCCGGAGCCGAATTCCTTCTGGCCTCCGTCACCTCCGCGAAAACCGATGCACACGTCCGGTTGGCCGATGCATCTTCGCGAAAGCTTGGCTGTAGCAACGACAGCCAGGACCACATGGTTTAGCCGTACGCGACTGCTTCGTTCGTCACACGGAGAAGGACCTCACGAGGGTCACCCCGCCCTGGTCCCGCCTTGCCGTGCCCGACGCAGCCGCGTCCACCGCACCCCCGCCCACGTTCGTTGCGACGTACGATCGCCCCTCTCCTCGGGCCGGGATGGCGGGAATATGCCGCAATTCCGAATTTCGGTAAAGTGGAATATTTTCGCAATGGGGGATTGACGGGGTCGGGGTGTTTTGCCCGACGGGTCGCGATGGGGCCGCTCCGGTAAGGTTAATCCTTCCTTTCGATTGTCGGTAAAGTTTTATCTATTATGGTCTTTGTCATCCGTGACGAACCAGAGGTTTCGCCAGTGTTCGCGTTTTGCCTGATCGTGGCTGGGATTGCGCTGCTTCTCTCCGGCATCGTTGCCTTCGGCTTTCATCGAAACTCGCTGCATTCGATGGCGTTGCTGTAGCCGCATCAGGGTGCGGGCCCGCAGAATGGGGCGGGCAACTGTCCGCCGTAGCTCAAGGAGCGAACAGGTTTCGCTCCGCTCTCCCCTTCCTAAGCACTATCGCGATGCCCGCTGCGGGTATGCGGCCAATGCAGCGCGCAAGTGCTGCGCGGCCGACTTCAGGTCGAGTTCTCGCATCGGAAATTCGACCCATAGGTCCTCTTCCCCGGCAGTTCGGCTCGCCGCCCATGCCGGCCTCGCTTCGAGATCGAAGTACACCCGGAGGACAGGCTGCTTGAGGCTGACCAACATCCGAAATTCGAGATTCGGCTCGGTGAACCCACAGTCATCCGACCACTGGTTGGCATCCGCCACTGCATCCATCCAGGATGCCAGCCGCGCGACTTCATAGGTGAGAAGGCACGGGTCAGTGAAGCGCCATGAGCCCTTCGGATGCCGCACTTCGCCAGCTACGACCAGCCAATTCGAATCGTATTCGGCCGCTTCCAAATGGGGAAACTCATATCCAAGGATTCGAAGCTCCAGGGATTGTCCGTCGCGGCTAGCGAGTTTCATGATTCCGCTTCGGTCCCATTGGTTGCGTGCCCGTGTTGTAGCCCGTCTGCGACATCATAAAGCAAGATGGGGCCGAGCGAAGCGAAACCCACGGCGTTCGGACGCGAAGGATGATAGGCCTTGCAAGTGCCTATCCATCCTACGCCCGGCGCGCTTTCAACCGTCCTCCACACGTCTTGCGGCAAACCGCTCATCTGCCCGCCGTAGCCTTCGGCACAGCTCGCGGTTGATGTTTTGCAGGATGATCACATAAGCGTGGATGTCGGACTTGTAGCAGGCGTAGAGATCTTGCGCGGTCAGCTCGTACAATAGCGTCGGACTTTCCGCGACAACCGTTGCTGAACGGTTCTGCATCTCGATCAGCGTCATCTCGCCGAAGAAATCACCGGGCTGCAGCACGGAAATCGGGATGACGCGGCCCGCCTTCGTCCGCTTGCTGACCGCGAGGCGGCCGAATTTGACGATGAACATCGAGCGGCCCGGCTCGCCTTCCGATACGACGGTGCTGCCTACCTCGAAGCTGCGCTCGACCAGCATGGAGATCAGGAGGTCGAGGCTTCCGTCCGAAAGGCCGCCGAAGAACGGCGTCGCGAGCAGGAACGCTTTCAGATCGGAGGCGGGGGCGGTCATGGTGCAAGGATATGCCGCGTCTCCCTGCACGACAAGCAGAACGGCGTAGCCCGTAGGGTGGGCAAAGCGAAGCGTGCCCACGTAATTTTTGCGATCGAGAAAGATGGTGGGCACGGCGCAAGTGCGCCTTTGCCACCCCTACGCCCACTACAGGCCATCCCCGCGCAGCGTCCTTCGCTTTCGCCAGACCTGCAGGTCCATCATGACCTTTGCAGTTGCCGCGACCACCAGCACGCACAGCACGGCCTTCGAGACCGTCTCCATCGTCCCCTCGATCAGGAGGCAATGGACCACGCTGCCGACGACGATGACGATCGCGAGCGGCATATGAATGAAGCGCCAGGTTCGCGGCCGCAGTTCTAAGCGCCGGCGCAAGGTCGCCAGCAGCGCGACAATGAAGATGGCCCACATCGCGGTGACTCCGAAGGGCGAGAACGGCGTCGGCGATGCGTAGGTCAGGGCGTCCATCATGTCGGGCGGGCTGGTGATCCAGAGCCCGGCGACGTGGACCACCACGGCCAGCACCAGCGCGCCGCCGATCCAGCGATGGG
>NZ_JALBGZ010000274.1:0-7661 GCF_023006515.1 Bradyrhizobium sp. PRIMUS42 | reverse complement strand
CGCCTGGCCCAGGCCACGGCGAACGTCGAAGAGAAGCCCGCCGAGACGCCGGCGAAGGCTGCGGAGACCACCAGCGCACTGCCGACCTTCCGCTGGCCGGTGCGCGGCAAGGTGGTCACGAGCTACGGCGCCAAGACCAACGGCAAGTCCAATGACGGCATCAATCTCGCGGTGCCCGAGGGGACGCCGGTCAAGGCGGCAGAAGATGGTGTCGTCGCCTATTCCGGCAACGAGCTGAAAGGTTACGGCAATCTGGTCCTGGTTCGGCATTCCAACGGCTACGTCACCGCATATGCCCATGCGAGTGAGCTGCTGGTGAAGCGCGGCGATCCCATCAAGCGCGGTCAGGTCATTGCCAAGTCGGGTCAATCCGGGGAGGTGGCGTCGCCGCAGCTCCACTTCGAGATCCGTAAGGGATCGAGTCCGGTTGACCCGCTTCAATTCCTGAACGGGGCGTGAGGCTGACGCGGCCTATAGAGACGGGCCGCGCCGTTACCACAAGTACGCTGTCATCGTCCGCGAAGGCGGACGATCCAGTACTCCAGAGACAATCATTGTTGAGCCGATAAGCCGCGGCGTACTGGATTCCCCGCTCCAGTGCGCAATTGCGCACGAGGCGGGGAATGACAGTTGTGGGCTGGGCCGTAGCTTCGGCTGGAGCTCCCGCTACATCGCCGTCAGCTTCACGCCCAGCCGACCCGCCAGCTCCTGTACGAACTGCCAGGCGACGCGGCCTGAGCGAGAGCCGCGGGTGGTCGACCATTCCAGCGCCTCGCGCTCCAGCGCCTCGTCGTCGACCTCAATGCCGAAATGGCTGCAATAGCCGCGCACCATGGCGAGATATTCGTCCTGGCTGCAGCGGTGGAAGCCGAGCCAGAGACCGAACCGATCCGACAGCGAGACCTTCTCCTCGACGGCTTCGCCGGGATTGATCGCAGTGGAGCGCTCGTTCTCGATCATCTCGCGCGCGAGCAGATGGCGGCGGTTCGAGGTGGCGTAAAGGATGACGTTCTCGGGCCGGCCCTCGATGCCACCTTCGAGCACCGCCTTCAGCGACTTGTACGAGGCGTCGTTGCCGTCGAAGGAGAGGTCGTCGCAGAACACGATGAAGCGGAAGGAAGAGGCCCGAAGCTGCTCCATCAACGCGGGCAGGCTCTCGATGTCCTCGCGATGGATCTCGATCAACTTCAGCTTCTCGGCCGGTTTGCGCTCCGCGTTGATGCTGGCATGCGCGGCCTTCACCAGCGACGATTTGCCCATGCCGCGTGCGCCCCAGAGCAGGGCGTTGTTGGCGGGCAGGCCACCCGCGAACCGCTCGGTGTTCTCCATCAGGATGTCGCGCATCCGGTCGACGCCCTTGAGCAGGAACAGCTCGACGCGGCTGACCCGCGGCACGGCCGACAGGCGGCCGTCGGGGTGCCAGACATAGGCATCCGCCCGCTTGAACGACTCGCGCTCGACGACCGGCTTGCCCTGGGCGGAAAGGTGCGCCGCAATGGTCTCCAGCGCGCGGACGATGCGTTCCTGGGAGAGGTCTGGGGCTGGCTGAGAAGTGGCCTTGGAGGCCGTCGTGGGGCGTTTTGCCGCGACGCGGGCAGGCTTCCTGGCAGCGGTGCGGGGGCCTTTGCCGGCCGGGCTTTTGCTTGATTTTTTGGGCATGTCCGAAGTTCCTGAGAACGCAGCCTTTATCGGGCCTGAGGGCGCGCCGCAAGGTGGCCAAAAGGGCGGTCTGGCAGCGTTGCAATTGGGGCAATGGCCGCTATAGTCCGCGCGAATTTGACCGAACCGGTCGCCTTTGAGGGCCTGACCGGCTTTCTCCCGTTCTCACGAGGATCGTCCGAATGCTGATTACTCCTGCGTATGCCCAGGCTGCGGGCGCCGGCGACACCAACAGCATGTTGATGTCGCTGCTGCCGTTCGCCCTGATCTTCGTGATCATGTACTTCCTGATTCTGCGCCCGCAGCAGAAGAAAGTCCGCGACCACGCCGACCTCGTGAAGAACATCCGCCGCGGCGACACCGTCGTGACCTCGGGCGGCCTCGTCGGCAAGGTCACCAAGGTCGTCGACGACGACCAGATCGAGTTCGAGATTTCCGACGGCGTGCGGGTGCGGCAGATGCGCCAGATGATCTCCGGCGTGCGCGCCAAGGGCGAGCCGGCCAAGGAAAGCGCGAAGGAAGCCGCCAAGGACGACGCCGCGTCGAAGTGAGCGCTTCCGCGAGCATCTCAAGTCTCCTGATCTGACAGGTCCAGTCGATGTTGTATTTCACGCGGTGGAAGGCGCTCGGGATTATCCTGACGGCGCTGATCGTGTGCCTCTGCGCGGTCCCGAACTTTTTCCCCGAGGCCCAGGTCAAGACCTGGCCTGCCTGGGCGCAGCGCCGGCTCGTGCTCGGCCTCGACCTCCAGGGCGGCTCCTATTTGCTGCTCGAGGTCGATTCCAACTACGTGAAGAAGGAGCGGCTCGATCAGATTCGCGACGACGTTCGCCGCACCCTGCGTGATGCCAAGATCGGCTTCACGGGTGGCGTGACCGTGCGCAACGACGCGGCCGAGGTGCGCATCACCAAGGAATCCGACGTTCAGGCTGCGCTCGCAAAGCTGCGCGAATTATCCCAGCCGCTGGGCGGCCTGATGGGATCCAGCGGTCAGCGCGACCTCGAGGTGAGCGAGGCCGGCGGCGTGATCCGCCTGAGTATCCCGCAGGCTGCGATGCTCGACCGCATGCGCAAGACGATCGAGCAATCGATCCAGATCGTCGAGAAGCGTGTCAACGAGCTCGGCACCGTCGAACCCGTGATCCAGCGCCAAGGCAATGACCGTATCCTGGTGCAGGTCCCCGGCCTTCAGGACCCGACGCGTCTAAAGGAGTTGCTGGGCAAGACCGCGAAGATGGAATTCCGCATGGTCGATCCCTCGGTCCCGCCGGACCAGGCGCAGCAGGGCGGGTTGCCGCCGGAAGCCGAGTTCCTGCCGGCCGCCACGCCGCCGCCGACCGGCTACGTGGTCAAGAAGCAGGTGCTGGTTGCGGGTGGCGATCTGACCGATGCCCAGGCGACCTTCGACCAGCGTACCAATGAGCCGGTCGTCAGCTTTAAGTTCAATACCTCTGGCGCGCGCAAGTTCGCGCAGGCCACGCAGGAGAATGTCGGGGTGCCCTTCGCGATCATCCTCGACGGCAAGGTGATCTCGGCGCCCGTCATTCGCGAGCCGATCACTGGCGGGCAGGGCCAGATCTCCGGCAGTTTCACGGTGCAGTCGGCGAACGACCTCGCGATTCTGCTGCGCGCAGGCGCGCTGCCGGCGCCGCTGACCGTGGTCGAGGAGCGCACCGTCGGTCCGGGCCTCGGCCAGGATTCGATCGAGAAGGGTGAACTGGCGGCTTACGTCGGCTCGATCCTGGTCATCATCTTCATGCTGCTGACCTACCGGCTGTTCGGGGTGTTCGCCAACATCGCGGTGGCCATCAACGTCGCCATGATCTTCGGCCTGTTGTCGCTGCTCAACGCCACGCTGACGCTGCCCGGCATCGCCGGCATCGTGCTCACCGTCGGCATCGCGGTGGACTCCAACGTGCTGATCTACGAGCGTATTCGTGAGGAGCTGCGCGGCGGCCGCAACGCGATCTCGGCGATCGACGCCGGTTTCAAGCGGGCGCTCGCGACTATCCTCGATTCCAACATCACCACCTTCATTGCCGCCGCGGTGCTGTTCTACATCGGCACCGGTCCGGTGCGCGGCTTTGCCGTGACGCTCGGCATCGGCATCATCACCACGGTGTTCACCGCCTTCACCATGACCCGGCTGATCGTCGCCTGGTGGGTGCGGTGGAAGCGGCCGCAGAGCGTGCCGATCTAGGAGCCTGATCGTGATTCACACCGTTCTCATCGGGCTCGGCATCCTCATTGCCATCCTCACCGTGGTCGCGGCCATGGGCTGGCTGCCGTCGTTGCGCATCGTCCCGGACGACACGCATTTTGATTTCACCCGCTTCCGCCGCATCAGCTTCCCGATCTCGGCGGCGCTGTCGATCGTCGCCATCACGCTGTTCTTCACCCACGGACTGAACCTCGGTATCGACTTCAAGGGCGGCACCCTGCTGGAGGTGCGGGCCAAGTCCGGCGCCGCCGACATCTCGGCAATGCGCACGACGCTGGATGGCTTGCGTCTCGGCGAAATCCAGCTGCAGCAGTTTGGCGGCCCCGAGAACGTCTTGATCCGCGTCGCCGAACAGCCCGGCGGCGACAAGGCGCAGCAGGATGCCGTGCAGAAGGTGCGCACCGCGCTCGGCGATTCCATCGAGTACCGCCGTGTCGAGGTGCTCGGCCCGCGCGTCGCCGGCGAGCTCCTGGCCTACGGCATGCTCGGCCTGATGCTCGCGATCGTGGCGATCCTGATCTATCTCTGGTTCCGGTTCGAATGGCAGTTCGCGCTGGGGGCCATGATCGCCAACGTGCACGATATCGTGCTGACGATCGGCTTCATGTCGATCAGTCAGGTCGATTTCGACCTGACCAGCATCGCGGCGCTTCTGACGATTCTCGGCTACTCGCTCAACGACACCGTCGTCATCTACGACCGCATCCGTGAAATGCTGCGTCGCTACAAGAAGATGCCGATGCCGCAGCTGCTCAACGAGTCCATCAACTCGACGCTGTCGCGCTCGATCATCACCCACTTCACGGTGACGCTGGCGCTGCTCGCGCTGCTCCTGTTCGGCGGTCATGCAATCCACAGCTTCACCGCGGTGATGATGTTCGGCGTGGTGCTGGTCGGCACCTACACCTCGATCTTCATCGCTGCCCCGATCCTGATCTATCTCGGCGTCGGCGAGCATCGCGAGGATGCGCCCGATACGGCTGCGCCGGCGAAGAAAAGCAAGGCGTGATCCGAACCGCATGCCCTCGCAGGCGTTTGCGAGGGCAGTAAGCCCATTCGGACGAAGCTCATGGCCGGCGATCCCAACGCTCCCCATTTCCCGCGCTCGGCGCCGATCGAGGCCTATGGCAAGGGCGGCTTCGCCTTCGCCGGCATGTCGCATCGGGGCTCGCTGCTCTGCCTGCCGGACGCGATCTGGGCCTGGGACGTGACGGATCCCGCGAAGATCGACCGCTATTCGCTGGATCGGGTCTTCACGGCCGCCAACAGCATCGACACGCTCCTGATCGGCACCGGAACCGGCGTCTGGCTGCCGCCGCCGGCGCTGAGGCAGGCGCTCAAAGCGGTGAGGGTGGTGCTGGACACGATGCAGACCGGTCCCGCCGTGCGCACCTACAACATCATGATCGGCGAACGGCGGCGGGTCGCCGCCGCGCTGATCGCGGTGCCATGAACAGCACATGAGCAGCGCCGCTCCGCCGCCCGATTCCGTCACCTTCTGCGCCGATCTCGTGCGCAGCCACGACTTTCCGCGCTATGCCGCAACCCTGTTCGCGCCCGCCGCCGAGCGCCGCGCATTGCTGGCGCTCTACGCCTTCAATGTCGAGATTGTCCGCGTCCGCGACCAGGTGAGCCAACCCTTGCCCGGCGAAATCCGCTTTCAATGGTGGACCGACCTGTTTTCGGGCCTGGTCCACGGCAGCGCCGAAGGCAATCCGGTCGCGGCGGAATTGCTGCGTGCGATCCGTGATTTCGACCTGCCGGTCGAGCCGCTGTCGCTGCTCATCGACGAGCACCAGTTCGACCTCTACAACGACCCGATGCCGACGCTGACGGCGCTGGAGGGCTATCTGGCCGCGACCTGTTCGGCGTTGTTCGGTCTGGCTGCGCAGGTTCTGGGGCCGCCATCGGAGGCGGTCGAGCATCTCGCCCGTCATGCGGGACTGGCGCAGGGCATCGTGCAGGTCATGACGAACCTGCCACGCGATGCATCGCACCGTCAGCTGTTCCTGCCGGAGCAGGTGCTGGCGAGCCATGGCTGCCAGATGGAGGACGTCTTTGCCGGCAAGGACACGCCGAACCTCCGCGCCGTGCTGGACCAGCTCGTGGGCGAGGCGCAGCAGCATTTGACCACGGCGTTGTCGCTGCTGGCGCAAGTGCCGGTCGCGGTGCGTCCGGCGTTTCTGCCGCTGAGCCAGGTCAAGGCCGATCTCAAGCGCCTGTCGCACCCCGGCCGCAATCCTTTCGCGCCGCAGCCGACGTCGCGGCTGCGCACGCTCTGGACGCTGTGGCGGGTTTCACGTTCCCGGGAATTTACCAAATAGCGGCTGGCATATCGCCTCGAACCGCCGGATGCTCTATGCTGTCCCATGGCTGAGTTGTCCCAAAGCACGTCGCCTGACCTGAGCGGTTTTCCGGTCGCGCCAAGCGACATTCATGCCGCCGCCGACACCATCCGGGGTGCCGTCGTCGAGACGCCCTGCAGCTACAGCCGCACGCTGAGCAACATCTGCGGCTGCGAGATCTGGCTCAAATTCGAGAACCTTCAGTTCACCTCCTCCTTCAAGGAGCGCGGCGCGCTCAACCGCCTCACCGCGCTGACGCCGGAGGAACGTGCGCGCGGCGTCATCGCCATGTCGGCCGGAAACCACGCGCAGGGTGTTGCCTATCACGCCAAGCGGCTCGGCATTCCCGCCACCATCGTCATGCCGATCGGCACGCCGATGGTGAAGATCGAGAACACAAGGCATCACGGCGCGGAAGTGGTCGTCACGGGCGCGACGCTGGAGGAGGCGGCCGTCTTCGCACGTCACCACGGCGAAGCCCGCGGCATGATCTTCGTCCACCCCTACGACGATCCGCTCGTGATCGCGGGGCAGGGCACCGTCGGGCTGGAGATGATGAGAGCCGTGCCGGAGCTCGATACGCTGGTCGTCCCGATCGGCGGCGGCGGCCTGATCAGCGGCATCGGCATTGCCGCGAAATCGATCAAGCCGTCACTGCGAATCCTGGGCGTCGAGGCCTGGCTCTATCCCTCGATGTACAACGCCATCCATGACGGCAATCTGCCGGCGCGCGGCGATACGCTCGCCGAAGGCATCGCGGTGAAATCGCCCGGCAAGCTCACCACCGAAATCGTCCGCCGCCTCGTCGACGACATTGCGCTGGTGAACGAAGCCGAGCTCGAGCGCGCCGTTGCGACCCTGATCTCGATCGAGAAGACGGTGGTCGAGGGCGCCGGCGCCGCAGGCCTCGCCGCGCTGATGTCCGATCCCTCCCGCTTTGCCGGCCAGAAGGTCGGCTTGGTACTGAGCGGCGGCAATATCGACACGCGGCTGATCGCCTCGGTCCTCACGCGCGAGCTGGCGCGCGAGGGGCGGCTGACGCAGCTCTCGCTCGATATTCCTGATCGCCCCGGGCAGCTGGCCGCCGTTGCGGCGCTGCTGGCCGAAGCCGGCGCCAACATCATCGAGGTCTCGCACCAGCGGACGTTCTCCGATCTGCCAGCCAAGGCGACGCTGCTGCAGCTCGTCATCGAGACCCGCGACAGCGCGCATCTCGACGAAGTCATGGCAAGGCTCAGCGCGTCCGGCTTGAGCGCGCGCTGCACCTGAGCGCGCGCTACGACCGCCGCGCCAATCCCGCGATGTGGTCGATCAGGCGGTCGACCTCGGCTTCCGTGTTGTAGTAGTGCGGGGACGCCCGCACGACATGCGGCAACGCGCGGCGTTCGGCATCGATGCGCGTGCTCGGCGGATCGGAAGCGCCGATCGTGATGGCG
>NZ_JALBGZ010000273.1:0-7676 GCF_023006515.1 Bradyrhizobium sp. PRIMUS42 | reverse complement strand
CGCGCTGCATGCGGCGCGCCAGCTTGCGCCCCACGACGAGGAAGCCGTTCGCGTGCAGACCTGCATGAAGTTGATCGCTGACGTCACCGACACCAATCTCCTGCATCGGGGCGGCGCGGAGGGATTGCGCTTCGCGCAAGCCAGCGCCTCTGCCTTCCTTGCCGCCGGCGGCGTCGGATCGCCGGGATGGCGCGGGCGTGCGGCCGAGATTCATCAGGCCTTCGTGGTCCACAATCTCAGTCCTGGCGGCTCCGCCGACCTGCTGGCGATGGCCCTGTTCGTCGATCGGATAGAACCACGATGCTAGCACTGCTCTGCGGCGGACAAGGGACGCTCTCGGACAAGATCTTCGATCTTGTCGCGGACCAGCCCGCAGCGGAGTCGATTTTCACCGCGGCGACCTCTCTTCTCGGCGAAGATCCGCGGGACTTCGTCAGGACGCGGGACGCGGACGAATTGTCCGCCAACCATGCCAGCCAGATCCTGACCGTCACATCGGCGCTTGCGATCCACGCCTGCATCGCCGACCTGTTGACTGAAGCGACCGCCGTCACCGGCTACAGCGTCGGCGAGATGGCGGCCTGGAGCCTTGCGGGAATATGGACCGCCGACGAGACCTTGCGACTGACCGATGTTCGCGCACGGCTGATGGACGGCGTGGCCGAACCGGATGGACGGCTCGGCTATGTCCGCGGGCTCGATCGGACCACGCTCGAAGAGCTGCTCGAGAAGCATCGCTGCGAGATCGCGATCAGGAATCCCGACCTTCTTTTCGTGGTCGGCGGCACGGAGCAGGATGTCGTCAATCTCTTGCAAGAGGCGTCGACGCTGGGCGCCGCACGCGCCGGTATTCTCGCCGTCAAGATCGCCTCGCATACGTCACGGCTGCAACAGGCCTGTGAGCCTCTGAAACAGGCGCTGGAGGCGAGCCGCCATGCGTCTGTCGCGCATCAGCGGATCCTCCTCGCCGGAGATGGCGGTGAACGCATCTTCTCCGTGTCCGATGCGATGGCAAAGCTCGCCTGCCAGGTCGCACGCCCGATCGACTGGGCCGCGACGCTTGAGGCTCTTGCGGAGCAAGGCGTCGACCGCGTGCTGGACCTCGGTCCAGGTCACGCGCTTGCCGAGATGATGCAGGGCTTCCTGCCATCGATCCGCTGCTACGCTGCCGACGGGTTCCGTACGGCCGACGGGCTGCGTAACTGGATTGCCTCGGACTAGCCGGACAGCCGATCTCCACCGTGACCAGGGAAGGCGGACTTGCCGACCAGGTCACGCATCATTCACCTTGGGCACAAAAACGTAGCCGCCTGCCCGCACTGTCCGGATCATCGAGACGCCCTCGACGCGATCAAGCTTGCCGCGCAGCCGGCTGACGAGCACATCGACGCTGCGCTGGAACGGGCCGCCCAGACGTCCGGTCATGCCCAGGAGGTTTTCCCGGCTCAGGACCCGGCCATGGCGTTCACAAAGCACCTGGAGAAGCTCGAACTCGGCGCTCGTGAGCGCAATTTTCGCTCCGCCGGGATCACGCAGCTCGCGCAGCCGCAAGTCGATCAGCCAGCCGTCGAACGTCAACCGCTTTGTGGTGCCTCCTGACGATCCCACCGTGGCCGTTGGCCGGCGTCTTAGGACCGCATTGATGCGCGCAACCAGCTCGCGCGGATTGAATGGCTTGACGATGTAGTCATCAGCTCCCATTTCGAGGCCGACGATCCGGTCGATCTCGTCGCTCTTAGCGGTGAGGAAGATGATCGGTGTCGGATGAACGACACGCAGACGCCGGCACAGACTGAGACCATCCTCTCCCGGCAGCGTGATATCGAGCACGATCAGGTCGACGCGGTTCTGCGTCATATGGCGATCCATCGCGCGGCCATCCGGCACCAGATCGACCGAGAAGGAATGCCCGCGCAAATAACGCGCGATCAAGCTCCCTGTCTCCTGGTCGTCTTCCACGATGAGGATGCTCGGGGTGGTCATCGGCTTGCCGTTTGTCCTGTCATTGGAAAGCGCGCCGATCACCCGTGCACCAGACCATCGCAGCGCCGCCCGGCGCCTGAGCTGCAAGCTCAGCTCAACTCCCCGGCGGCACTGGTGACGCCGCGGTGGGCAATCAGGGCGTAGGCGACCGGCACCACGAACAGCGTGAACAGCGTCCCGATCGACAAGCCGGTAGCGATCACGAGTCCCATATTGTAGCGGGACACCGCGCCCGCGCCGCTCGCCGTGACCAGTGGCAGGACGCCGAGCACCATCGCCGCCGTCGTCATCAGAATCGGCCGAAGCCTGATCGTTGCCGCCTCGATGATGGCCTCGCTGCGGTTCTTTCCCTCCGCGCGCAGCTCGTTCGCCACCTCCACCATCAGGATGCCATGCTTGCTGACGAGCCCCATCAGCGTGACGAGACCGACCTGGGTGTAGATGTTGATGCTGGCGCCACCGAGGCCGACGCTGATGAAGATCAGCGCGCCGGCGAGCGACATCGGCACCGAGATCAGGATGATGACGGGATCCATGAAGCTGTTGAAGAGAGCGGCGAGCGCAAGATAGATGATGATCAGCGCGAACAGGAACGTGGCGATGAAGCCGCCGGACTCCAGCTCCAGCTGACGGGAGGCGCCGGCGAAGTCGACCGAGTAGCCGGCCGGAAGGGATTTCGCGAGGCTCTTCAAGGTCGCCAGCGCGTCGCCCATCGCCACCCCCGGCATGGCGACGCCGGAAATTGTCGCGGCGTTGATCTGCTGGAAATGGTTGAGCGTCTGCGGAACGGCCTTGTTGTCGAGGTGGGCAACAGTTGCCAGCGGCACCATCGTGTTGTTGCTGGTGCGGATCTGGTAGCTCAGCAATTGCTCGGTCGTGAGGCGGTCGTTCTGCCGGACCTGCGGGATCACCTTGTAGGAGCGGCCGTCCAGGCTGAAATACTCCACGTAGTTGCCGCCCAGCATGGTGGCCAGCGCGCCGCCGAGATCGCTCATCTTCAATCCGAGATCGCCGGCCTTGTCGCGATCGAACACCACGGTGCTCTTCGGCTTGTCAACCTTGAGGTCGTTGTCCAGGAAGATGAACTGTCCGGTCTTGAGCGCCTCGGCCATGAAGTTGCGGGCGACCTCGTCCAGCTCGTTGAACGAGCCCGTCGTGCCGATCACGAACTGGATCGGTAGACCGTTGCTGCCCGGCAGCGGCGACGGCTGGAAGGCCACCGAGCGCGTGCCAGCAATGTCGTTGAGCAAGTTCTGCAATTCCGGCTGCAGAGTCTTGGTCGTCGCGGTCCGCTTGTCCCAAGGCTTGAGCACCCAGCCGCCGATCGCCTGCGAGGGCGTGTCGATCTGGAAGACCACCGCGGTCTCGGGCCGCTTGGCGATGAGATCGTAGAGCTGCTGACCATAGAACTGGCGTTGCTCGGCCGTTGCCGAAGGCGCCGAATTGGTCAGCGTCAGCACCACGCCCTGATCCTCGTCGGGCGCGAGCTCGCTCTGGGAATTCACATACAGCCAGGGAATGCCCGCGAGCAGCAACAGCGCGAACACCACCACCACGGATTTGGTTTCGAAGACGGATTCGAGCCCGCGGCGATAGGCGGCGGTCAGCCGCTCCAGCGTATGGTCGATCCGGCGTACCAGGCGCGCTTCCCAATTCGTGGCATCCCGCTCCGTCCGTCGCAGCAGCCAGGCGCAGTTCATCGGCGACAGTGTCAGTGCAATGACTGCCGACACCGTCACGGCGCCAGCGAGCGTAAAGGCGAATTCCGTGAACAGCGCGCCGGTGAGGCCGCCCTGGAAGCCGACGGGCACGTACACGGCGATCAGGACCACGGTCATCGCAAGGATGGGGCTGGCGAGCGCGCGCGCCGACTGGATCGCGGCTTCGATCGGCGTCTCCCCCTGGTCGATCAGGCGATGCACGCTTTCGACCACGATGATGGCATCGTCGACGACAAGCCCGATCGCGAGCACGAGCGCCAGCAGCGTCAGCAGGTTGATCGAAAAGCCCATCAGCAACATCAGGGCGAAGGTGCCGATCAGCGACAGCGGGATCGCGATCACAGGAATCAGGACCGACCGCCACGAGCCGAGGAAGAGGAAGACGACGATCGTCACGATGAGGACCGCCTCGACCAGGGAGTGGACGACCTCGTCGATCGAGCTGTTCACGAACGCGGTCGAATCGTAGAGAATTTCGCTGACGATGCCGTTCGGCAGGTTCGCGTTGATGTCCGGAAGGGCCGCCTTCACCCCCTTGATGACGTCGAGCAGGTTGGCGGTCGGCGCGACCTGGATGCCGAGATAGACGGCGGTCTTGCCGTTGAACTTGGCCGAGCTGTCGTAGTCGTCGTTGCCGAGCGTCACGTTCGCGACGTCCTTCAGGCGGATGATGGCGCCATTGACCTGCTTGACGACGAGGTTGCGGTACTGCTCCAGCGAATGAAGGTTGGTCGTGGCCGAAAGGTCGACCTGCACCAGCCGTCCCCGCGTCGCACCGAGCCCGGCGATGTAGTCGTTGCCTGACAGCGCGGTGGAGACATCGGTGGCCGTCAACCCGTAGCCGGCGAGCTTGTCGGCGTCGAGCCAGGCACGCAACGCGAACTTCTTGCCGCCGAGCAGCTCCGCGGTCTGCACGCCCGCCACGGACTGCAAACGCGGCTGCACGACGCGCGCGAGGTAGTCGGTGATCTGGTTGGGGGCCAGCACGTCGCTGGCAAAGCCGATATACATCGCGTCGATGGTCTGGCCGACCTTGAGCGCCAGCGTCGGCTGCTGGGAGCCGGTCGGAAGCTGGTTGAGGACGGAATTGACCTTGGCATTGATCTCCGTCATCGCCTTGCCGGAATCGTAGTTCAGCCGCAAGTTCACCGTGATGGTGCTGGTGCCGGTGATGCTGCTGGAATTCATGTAATCGATGCCGTTCGCCTGGGCGATGGCGTTCTCCAGCGGCGTCGTGATGAAGCCGGCGATGATATCGGAATCCGCGCCGGCATAGGCCGTCGTCACCGTGACGATGGCGTTCTGGGTCCGCGGATATTGCAGGATCGACAGCGAGGTCATCGACCGCAATCCGAGGACCAGGATCAGCGCGCTGACCACGATAGCCAGCACCGGGCGGCGGATGAAGATGTCCGTGAAACGCATCGTATCGGCTCTCGGCTGGCGCGTCGTTTACTGGTCGACGACGGTCGGCGCCGCCTCGGCCAGCGGCACGTGGGAATTGTCGATCTTGACCGGACTGCCGTTGCGAAGCTTGATCTGGCCCGCGATCACCACGCTCTCGCCGGCCTTGATCCCGTCGGTGACGGCGATGCGGTCGCCCTTTGCCGGCCGGGTCTTGACGAAGATCTGCCGCGCCGCGCCCTGCCCGTCGTGAAGATTGTCGACGACATAGACGAGGTCGCCGTAGGCATTGTTGACGATCGCGGTGAGCGGGACGGTGACGATGTCTTCGGCCTTGCCGATGTCGATCTCGGCCCTGGCGAACATGCCGGGCAGCAATCGCGCGGGGTTGTTTGCGATCGTCGCGCGGACCTGAATGTTGCGGCTGCCGCTGTCGACCTTGGCATTGATCGCCGAGACACGACCGGCAAAACGTTCGCCGGGAAAGGCATCGACCGTCGCGGTGACGTCCTGCCCGATGCTGACCGAGGCCAGCGCCTGCTGCGGCAGATAGAAGTCGACGTAGATCGGATCGAGGCTCTGAAGGGTGACGATGGTGGTGCCCGCACTCAGGAACTGGCCGATGTCGACGGCGCGGATGCCGAGCCTGCCGGCGAACGGCGCCTTGAGCGTCTTCTGCTCGACGATCGCCTTCTGCTGCTCGACCAGGGCCCTGGCGTTCTTCAGATTGGCCCTGTCGCTGTCGAGTGTGGCCTGGCTGACCGCGTTGAACTTGATCTGCTCCTCGTCGCGCTTGAGCACGATCGCGTAGTTCTCGGCGGTCGCCTGGAGCGACTCCAGTTTGGCGACGTCGTCGGTCGCCACGAGCCGGAGCAAGGGCTGCCCCTCGGCCACCTCGTCGCCAGAGGAGAACTGGATGCGCTGCACGATCCCAGAAGCCTGGAGCGCGAGATCGGCGCCGTTCACGGCGCGCAGCGAGCCGACCGACGAGAGCGTCGATCGCCACGGCGCGGTGGCTGCAACCATGGTGGAGACGGTCTGCGGCGGATTCGCCATGGCGCCGATCGCCTTCCGGATCATCATGTCCTTGAAGGTCTGGAAGCCGTAGAGGCCACCGAACAGAACGGCCATCACGGCCAGCATGATCGTCATGCGCCTGGTCATCGCGCAGCTTCCTGGGTTGAGCGGTTGGGGCCGGCGAAATAGCCGGGATTGACGCGGGGCGAGGCAGCGGCGGTCAGATCGGCCCTGTTCCACCAGCCGCCGCCGAGCGCCTGGAACAGCGCCGCGGTGTCCGAGAAGCGCGCGGCCTGCGCCTTGATGCGCGCGATACGCGCGTTGAGATAGGATTGCTGGGCGGTGATGACGTTGGCATAGGGCACCGCACCGGTCTTGAACTGCTCGATCGACATGGACAGGCTGTCGGATGCGGCCTTCTCGGCTTCCGCCTGCGCCTTCAGCGTCGCCGCGTCGTACTGAATCGCCCGCAGCGAATCGGCGACGTTCTGGAACGCCGACAGCACCGTGCTCTTGTAGGCCGCCATGTCCTGCTCGAAGAGCGCAACGTCGGCCTCCTTGGTGTGATAGAGCGTGCCGCCGTCGATCAGCTTCTGCGTGATGCCGGACGTCGCATCCCAGGCGATCGTGCCTGGCGAAAACAGCTTGCCCGCCCCGCTGGCGCCGTAGCTGCCCGACAGCGTGACCTGCGGCAGGAGATTCGCGACGCCGACCCCGACGGTCGCAGTGGCCTGATGCAGCGTCGCTTCGGCCTGGCGGATGTCCGGTCGCTGCCGCACCAGCTCCGAGGGCAACGACACCGGCAGGCGTCCAGGCAGTCGCAGCTCAGCGAGGGTCACATGCTCGCCGCGATCCTCGCTCGGCAGCCGCCCGAGATAGGCCATCAGTTGATTGCGCTGCTGCGCCAATTGTTTCTGGAGCGGAGGCAGCGTCGCCTTGGCCTGCGCGAGGGTCGATTCCTGCGCCAGCACGTCCGACCTGGAGACGGCGCCGATCTCGAACTGGTGCTGGATGCGCGCGAGCTGATCCGTCTCGGCCTTGACGATGTCCTCGGTCGCGGAAATCTGGTCGCGCAGCGAGGCGTCGGTGATCGCGGCGGTGATGACGTTGGCGGTCAGCGCCAGATAAGTCGCCTCCAGCTTGAACGCCTGGTAGTCCGCCTGAGCCTCGAGCGCCTCGACCTGGCGGCGCGTGCCGCCCCAGAGATCGAGCGCATAGGACACGCTGACGGAGGTGTTGAAGAGCTTGTATTGCGGCCCCTGCTCGCGCGCCGCCGATCCGCTTCCGCTCACCTGCGGAAACAAGGCTCCCTGCTCGGCGAGCGCGTTCTCGCGGGCGGCTCGCAGTGCGAATTCGGCGGACTGGACGTCCGGATGGTTGCGAACCGCCTCATCGACGAATCCCGTGAGCTTGCGCGAGCGGAAGAGTGTCCACCAAACGCCCGAGACATCGCTTCCGGGCGCGAAGGCCTGCGACGTGCCGCCCGGCGTGCTGGTGCTTCCGGTCGAGGCAAGCTGAGGCTCGCGCGTGTAGCGACTGGCGGCCGGAGCG
>NZ_JALBGZ010000272.1:0-7687 GCF_023006515.1 Bradyrhizobium sp. PRIMUS42 | reverse complement strand
CTGCTCGCCGCTGGTCGACCCCAGGGGGCGCGGCGCGATCCTGTTCGACATCGGCGGCGGCTCGACCGAGCTGGTGCGGATCGAGCGCGACCCGGAAAATCCGGAGCCGCGCATCAAGGCCTGGATGTCGATCCCCTATGGTGTGGTGACGCTCGCCGAGCAGTTCGGCGGCCGCGACGTGACGCCGGAGATTTATGCTGCGATGGAGCAGGTGGTCGCGAACCACGTCGCGCCGTTCGCGGAAGAGCATGGCGGCGATCTCGCCGACATGCACCTGCTGGGCACATCAGGCACGGTGACGACGCTCGCCGGTATCCATCTCAACCTCGCACGCTACGACCGCCGCCGCATCGACAGCATCTGGATGAACGATTCCGACATCACCGCGACTATCAACAAGCTGCTCGGCATGAGCTACGAGGAGCGCGCCGGCAACAACTGCATCAGCGTCGAGCGCGCCGATCTCGTGCTCGCCGGCTGCGCCATCCTCGATGCCATCAGGCGCGCCTTTCCGCTGCGGCGCCTGCGCGTCGCCGACCGTGGCTTGCGCGAAGGCATGCTGGTCGAGATGATGCGCGAGGACGGCGCGCTCAGGAGCTGGTGAGATGGCCAAGGACACCACCGGCCGCTTGCACGTCCAGGTCAAGACCGGCGGCAAGCGCAAATTGTCGTCGAAGCTCTGGCTGGAGCGGCAGCTCAACGATCCCTATGTGGCCAAAGCCAAGGCGGCGGGCTATCGCTCGCGCGCGGCGTTCAAGCTGCTCGAGATCGACGACAAGTTTCGGTTTCTGAAGCCGGGCATGGCCGTGGTCGACCTCGGCGCGGCACCCGGCGGTTGGAGCCAGATCGCTGCCAAGCGCGTCGGCTCCACCGAAGGCAAGGGCAAGGTCGTCGCGATCGATCTGTTGGAAATGCCGGAGATTCCCGGCGTCGATTTCGCGCAGCTCGATTTCATGGACAATGACGCGCCCGAAAAGCTCACCGCGATGCTGGGCGGCGGCGCCGATATCGTGATGTCCGACATGGCCGCCAACACCACCGGTCACCGCAAGACCGACCAGCTCCGCATCGTCGGCCTGGTCGAGACCGCGGCCGCGTTTGCGTGCGACGTGCTCAAGCCCGGCGGCACGTTCCTGGCAAAAACGTTCCAGAGCGGGGCCGACGCCGACCTGCTCGCCCAGCTCAAGCGCGACTTCGCCACCGTGCGCCACGTCAAACCGGCGGCGAGCCGGCAGGATTCCTCGGAGCGCTATGTGCTCGCGACGGGGTTTCGCGGCGAGGCCAAGACGTAGTCACAAACTCCGTCATCGTAGCCCGCATGAAGCGAAGCGGAATGCGGGGCCGGTCCCGGATTGCGCTGCGCTCCATCCGGGCTACAGGAAATTCCTACCCCAGCCTTTGATCCCGCACGTCCTGCGTATCCTCGGTCGCCGCCTTGACCGCCGCCTTCTCAGCACCTTTGCCGGCGCCCTTGCGGCTCGCGATCTCCACGGCCTTGCGGCCGGAGATCTCGTGGCCGGCATCAGCGGGCATCTGCCAGAAGAACCAGCTTGACGCTGCCGAGGTCAGCGCGATCACGACAAAGGCCGGTGCGAACACGGTGGCGTCGATCTCGCCGACATGGTTGAACCACATCGTCGTTTCCACGCACGCCGCGCCGACCGCCACGCCGGCCGAAACGGCCAGCTGCTGGTTGACGCTGACGAGAGTGGTGGCACGGCTCATCTGCGCGGTCTCGACGTCGGCATAGGCAACCGTGTTGATCGCGGTGAACTCCAGCGAGCGGAAGAAGCCGCCGACCACCAGGATCACCATGATGATGAGCAGCGGCGTCGTCACCGTGAACAGCGCGCAGACGGCGAGGAAGAACGCGCTGACGATCGCGTTCACCGTCATCAGATTGCGGAAGCCGAAGGTGCGAATGATGCGTGCCGCCAGCGTCTTCATCCCCATCGCGCCGAGCGAGGAGGAGAAGGTGACGAGGCCGGAATGGAACGGCGACAGCCCGAAGCCGATCTGCATCAGGAGCGGAAGCAGGAACGGCAGCGCGCCGATGCCGAGCCGGAACATGAAGCCGCCGAGGACGGCCGCGCGCAATGTCGGCAGCTTCAGGAGCGAGAAGTCGAGCACTGGTGAGCCCGTGCGCCGGGCGTGCAGGACATACAGCATCATCGAGATCGCGCCGCCCACGACCAGGGCGGCGACCGTGCTCCACGGCAGCAGGTTCAGTCCCGCAACAGATAGCCCGAACGCGATGCCGGCAAGCCCGACACCCGCGAGCACCATGCCGTAGAGATCGAACGGCTCGCGCGTCTCGCTCTTGATGGGATCGATGAAGCGCAGCGCCATGAAGATGCCGAGCAGCCCGATCGGGATGTTGATCAGAAAGATCCAGTGCCAGGACGCGTAGGTAGTGATGAAGCCGCCAAGCGGCGGGCCGATCACCGGGCCGATCAGGGCAGGGACCGTCACCCAGGCCATGGCGTTGACCAGCGCGCTCTTGTCGACCGAGCGCAGCAGCACGAGGCGCCCGACCGGCGTCATCATGGCGCCGCCCATGCCCTGCAGGATGCGCGCGAACACGAAATCGGTGACCGAGGACGAGAGCGCGCAGCCGACCGAGCCGACCATGAAGACGCCGACCGCAATCGCGAACACCATGCGCGCGCCGAACCGGTCGGCGGTCCAGCCGCTCGCCGGGATGAACACCGCGAGCGACAGCAGATAGGAGGTGATCGCGAGCTTGAGCGTCAGCGGACTTGTGCCGATGTCAGCCGCGATCGCCGGCAGCGAGGTGGCGATCACCGTCGAGTCCATGTTCTCCATGAAGAGAGCAGTGGCCACGATCAGCGGAATGACGCGTTGCTTGTCGACCATGACGGATTGGTTTTGAAAATCGGAAGGAAGGGGGCTTGCGGCTTATCACCGCCGCCCGCCCGCGACCATTGCGGATCGACGCATAGCACCTAAATCCTGCGTGACCCCAGGTGTGACTCCCTCCGTCATTCCCGGGCGCGCCGCATGGCGCTCTCTCGTCAATCCGGGTTCGCGACTTCGTCGCGCCCCGGAATGACCGCGGAGGGGACGGCGTACCGAGCCGGTCCCCGCCGAATTTGCGTAAAAAGCCTGTGAATGGCAGGCCGGCGCTCCGAATTGCTTTGATTCGTCACGCGGCCGTGCTATCGACCCGCGTCAACCCCACCGATGGGCTCCGATTCTCCGGCGTTGCCGCAAGGTACGCCGAGGGCGGCGCTCATCCATTAGCATTTGCGGCAGGGCCGCAGGAAGGAGTTGGCAAATGGCCACGGTGCAACTTCAGGGCATCCGCGAAGCCTTTACGTTCGACGACGTGCTGCTGAAGCCGGGCCTGTCGGACGTCATGCCGGGCGAGGTCGACATCCGCTCCCGCGTCACCCGCGCCATTCCGCTCAACATCCCGATCATGGCCTCGGCCATGGACACCGTCACCGAAGCCCGCATGGCGATCGCCATGGCGCAGGCCGGCGGCCTCGGCGTCATCCACCGCAATTTCGACCCCGAAGGGCAGGCCGCCCAGGTGCGGCAGGTCAAGCGCTACGAGTCGGGCATGGTGGTGAACCCGCTCACCATCAGCCCCGAGGCCTCGCTCGACGATGCGCTCAAGCTGATGAGCGATCACGGCATCTCCGGCATTCCCGTCGTCACCGGCGCCGGCAAGAACACACCGGGCAAGCTGGTCGGCATCCTCACCAACCGCGACGTACGGTTTGCGACCAATCGCCAGCAAAAAATCTCCGAGCTGATGACGCATGAAAACCTCGTCACGGTGCGCGAGAATGTCAGCCAGGACGAGGCGCGGCGGATGCTGCACCAGCATCGCATCGAGAAGCTGCTCGTGGTCGATGAGCAATATCGCTGCGTCGGCCTCATCACCGTGAAGGACATGGAAAAGGCGGTCGCCCATCCGCTCGCCTGCAAGGACGCGCAGGGGCGCCTGCGTGTCGCCGCCGCCACCACCGTCGGGGACACCGGCTTCGAGCGAACCGAGCGCCTGATCGATGCCGGCGTCGACCTCGTCGTCGTCGACACCGCGCACGGCCATTCCCGCCATGTGCTCCACGCGGTGAACCGCATCAAGCGTCTGTCCAATTCGGTGCAGGTCGTGGCCGGCAACGTCGCCACCACCGAGGGCACTCAGGCGCTGATCGACGCGGGCGCGGACTGCATCAAGGTCGGCATCGGTCCGGGCTCGATCTGCACGACGCGCATCGTCGCCGGCGTCGGCGTTCCCCAGCTCACCGCGATCATGGATGCGGTGGAAGCGGCGAAGAAGGCCGACATCCCCGTCATCGCCGACGGCGGCATCAAGTTCTCCGGCGACCTTGCCAAGGCGCTCGCCGCCGGCGCCGACATCGCCATGGTCGGCTCGCTGCTCGCCGGCACCGATGAGACGCCCGGCGAAGTGTTCCTGTGGCAGGGCCGTTCCTACAAGGCCTATCGCGGCATGGGCTCGGTCGGCGCGATGGCGCGCGGATCTGCCGATCGCTACTTCCAGCAGGACATCAAGGACACGCTGAAGCTCGTGCCTGAAGGCATCGAGGGGCAGGTGCCGTATAAAGGCCCGGTCGGCAATGTCATGCACCAGCTCGCCGGCGGCCTGCGCGCCGCAATGGGCTATGTCGGCGCGCGTGACATGAAGGAGCTGCATGACAAGGCGCAGTTCGTCCGCATCACCGGCGCTGGCCTGCGCGAAAGCCACGTCCACGACGTCACCATCACGCGCGAGAGCCCGAACTATCCGGGCGGGGGTTAGTCGCCGATCGCGCTTTCAGCGCCGGTCTCGTGCCCGGGACGCAGCGCAGCAGCACTCCGGCGATGCGCTGCAGAGCCGGGGCCCATCGCTCTGCATCTGTCGTGTTACTTTGGGTCCCGGCTCTGCGCAGCAGCGCAAGAGCGCTGCAGCGCGTCCGGGACACGGGAGATGCGCATGACGAAACGCGATCACGCTCCTCCGCTTTTGTATTGACGCAGCTACCTCCCTCCGCTTCCGTCCATGTCGAAAAACAATCAGGAGGAAGCCATGTCCCAAGCAAAACGCATCGTTCTCGCCGCGCGTCCCGTCGGAGAACCCAAGCCATCCGATTTCCGCATCGAGGAATTCGCTGTCCCGACGCCTGCGGCGGGTGAAGTCCTGCTGCGCACGATCTGGCTGTCGCTTGATCCCTATATGCGCGGGCGCATGAGCGATGGTCCGTCCTATGCAGCTCCGGTGCCGATCGGCGGGGTGATGGAGGGCGAGGCGGTCAGCGAGGTCGCGGCGTCCAACAATGCCGGCTTCGCCAAAGGCGACATCGTCCGCATCCGTTCCGGCTGGCAGACGCACGCGATCTCCAATGGCAATGGCCTGATCAAGGTCGATCCGAAGCTCGGTCCGATCTCAACCTCGGTCGGCGTGCTCGGCATGCCCGGCATGACCGCGTATACGGGCCTGCTCGACATCGGCAAGCCGCAAGCAGGCGAGACCGTCGTCGTCGCCGGTGCCTCCGGCGCGGTCGGCTCGGCCGTCGGCCAGATCGCCAAGATCAAGGGCGCGCGTGCAGTTGGAATCGCCGGCGGCAAGGACAAGTGCGACTACGTGGTCAAGGAGCTCGGCTTCGATGCCTGCATAGATCACCGCGATCCGGATCTCGCCGCCAAGCTGAAGGATGCCTGCCCCAAGGGGATCGACGTTTATTTCGAGAATGTCGGCGGCGCCGTGTTCGAGGCGGTGTTCCCGCTGCTCAATCCGTTTGCCCGCGTGCCGGTCTGCGGCCTGATCGCGCACTACAACGACACCGAGGCCAAGCCGCCGAAATGGGCCGCCAGCATGATGCGCGCGACGCTGACCAAGCGGCTGACCTTCCGCGGCTTCATCGTCTCCGACTTCGCCGCGCGCCATGGCGACTTCCTGCGCGACATGTCCTCTTGGGTTCGCGACGGCAAGGTCAAGTACAAGGAGTTCGTCACCGAGGGCCTGGAGAGCGCCCCCGGCGCCTTCATGGGGCTGCTGAAGGGCGCCAATTTCGGCAAGCAGCTGGTCCGGGTCGGGCCGGATAAGGCCTGACCTGCCGCGTCCGCCTCCAAGGAAGGGGGCGGGATGGTTAACAAAGAGTGACCGATCGGCCACACCTGTTCCGCAAAAGCCGCAGGTGTGACCGTCGGTTCATTGACCGCAAGGCGAAGACGTTGAATCATCGCGCATATTTTGGGTGTTGCGATGTTAGAGATCAGTGTTTTCTGCGTTATCCTGCTTGCTGCCGGCTATTGGGTGGCGATGTTCGTCATGGGCCGCCACGACGACGTCATTCACGGCAAGTTCGTCCGCTCCGAGGAGGACGGCGATTTTGCGCGACCCGCGATGCCGGCGCCGCCGCCGTTCCCGAAGCGTCCGGTCAAGGCCGCGCAGCCTGCCAAGCGGGCCGTTGCCAACGATCTGGCGGCCAAGCCGGTGAACAGCGAGGCGCTGCAATCCTTGCTCGCCGCAATCCAGCAGGACCTCAAGAGCGTCGCCTGAGCCGCCAAGCGCGCGTTAGTGCTCGCCGCCCATCTGGGCGAGGATCTCCTCGACGTCGACATCGACCTGGCCCGCGGCCCTGAGGTGGCGAACCTCGAAGCTGTCGGGTCGGAAGCGATACTCGACCAGGCCGACTTCCTTGATCGCGATCCGCTCCTGGCGCTGATCGTTGATGACGAAGCCGGCCGATGGCGCCCAAACATGGCGGGTGCGGCGATAGCTGAAATCGCGCCGCTGGTGCACGTGGCCGCTGGCGATGAGCCATAGATCGACGCGCTCGAACATCTCGATCAGCCGGGCCCGTGCCGGCTGCGGCACGTAGCGGATCGAGGTCTCCGGCGTTTCAGGATCGTCAGGCAGGTTGAGAAACACAGGCTTGTGCAGGAACAGCGCGACCGGCCTGCCGTTCGTATGCGCGATCTCGGACGCCAGCCAGTCGAACTGCTCGGCCTCGAAGGCGAGCCCCGAATTCATCACCAGGGAATTGAGGCCGATGAAGCGCCAGCCCGCGGCGTCGAACGCCCAATGATCTTCGCCGATGATGTCGCAGAATTGCCGGCGGTGCGCTTCGCTGACCGGCGGCTTTGGGGCCGGCCCGATCGCGGTCGGATTATCGCCGATGTCGTGATTGCCGGGAAGGTAGCGGCACGCGACGGGCAGCGCGTCGTGCAGGCCTTTTGCAAAGACGACGTCATCGCGGCCGGTCGGCCCGTCGAAGGAGACGTCGCCGCTATTGACGACGAGGTCGGGCCTGTCAGCGTCGATGTGCTCGCAAACGCGATGGAAGTTGGCGACCAGGCCGGGGAAGCGCCGGCCGAGATGGGTGTCGGAAATCTGCGTCAGGCGAAATTCGGACATGCGATCATCGTACCAATTGTCCCGCGTCGGAACGATGACGGCGCCGGCATGGATCGCAACGAACAAAGTTTAAAGCACGCGGTAGCGGATCGTGTAGGCGTCCTGCGGCGCCACGGGGCCGGCGAGCGGCGAGGCGATGCGGTCGGCGAGGTGCCAGGGACCGAACTGCTCGGAGCGATGCGGCTCGGCAGGCAGACGGAGACGGAACTCGAAAATGCCCTTGCCGGGCAGGTTCACGACCAGCACGCGATCCGCGGTGCGGTGGTTGAGCGCGACCGCGCCGCGCAGCATCGTGCG
>NZ_JALBGZ010000271.1:0-7714 GCF_023006515.1 Bradyrhizobium sp. PRIMUS42 | reverse complement strand
AATGGCACGCGTCGAAACGCGCGAAAGCTAGTCACGATCGCGGCCCGCAGAGGCGAAGTCACGTGCGGCAAGCTCCAATTCAAGATCCGTGATCCGCTCGAAGATTTGAGGCTCACCGTCCCGCTCGCGATCCCGGCCGAGGCCGAGATCGTCATCGAGGGCTTCGTCTCCGCGACCGAAACCGCGCCCGAGGGACCGTATGGCGATCACACCGGCTACTATAATTCCGTCGAGGAATTCCCCGTGATGCGCGTGACGGCGATCACCAGCCGGCGTCAGCCCGTCTACCTCTCGACCTTCACGGGCCGGCCGCCGGACGAGCCGTCGCGGATCGGCGAGGCGCTCAATCGCCTGTTCGTGCCGCTCATCCGTCAGCAATTCCCTGAGGTGACCGACTGCTGGCTGCCGCCGGAGGCCTGCTCCTACCGCATCGCCGTCGCGGCCATCAAGAAGCGCTATCCCGGCCAGGCGCGGCGGCTGATGCTGGGCCTGTGGTCGATGCTGCCGCAGTTCAGCTACACAAAACTCCTGATCGTGGTCGACGACGATATCGACATCCGCGACTGGCGTGCCGTGATGTGGGCCGTCTCCACGCGCAGCGACGCCTCGCGCGATCTCGTGACGCTCACCGACACGCCGATCGACTATCTCGACTTCGCCTCACCGAAATCGGGGCTCGGCGGCAAGCTAGGAATCGATGCGACCACGAAGATTTCACCGGAGACGGATCGGGAATGGGGCGTTCCGCTGACCATGGATCCCGCCGTAGTCGCGCGTGTCGATGCGATGTGGGCAAACCTCGGCCTGTCCGGCATGCAAGCGCGCGCACCGGTCCTGACATGAGCGGGCGGCAAGGCATCATCGTCGGCATCAGCGGTGCCTCGGGCGCCGCGATCGGCATGCGCATCGTCGAGCTGCTGGCCGACAATCCGCATTACGCGGTGCACCTCGTGGTTTCGCCCGCTGCAGAGCGTACGCTGAGTGAGGAAGTGGGGAGCGATGCGCTCGCGCGGCTGCGCGCACTCGCCTTCCGCCACCATCTTCATTCGGACATCGCCGCCGCGATCGCCAGCGGCTCGTATCCGATCGCGGGCATGATCGTCGCGCCGTGCTCGATCCGTACGCTCTCGGCCATCGCCTGGGGGCAGCTCGACAACCTCCTGACGCGCGCGGCCGACGTGCAGCTCAAGGAACGGCGCCGGCTGGTGTTGCTGGTCCGCGAGAGCCCGCTGCATCTCGGCCATTTGCGCGCGATGCTGCAGGCGACCGAAATCGGCGCGATCATTGCGCCGCCGATGCCGGCCTTCTATCTCAGGCCACAGTCGCTGGACGAGGTGATCGACCAGATCGCCGGCCGGGCGATCAACCTGCTCGACCTGAGGAAGCTTCGCGCACCCGCAAAGGTCTGGTCCGGCCCAAGCTCCGAAGGCGTGTAGCCGCAGCCGCCTTGCCGGTTCAGTTCACATCGGCAAAACCGAGCGACGACCTCACACCGGGCGAGATCATCGAGGGTTGCCAGGGCGGCTCGAACGTCATGGTGACGCCAACCGAGTCCACGCCCGGAACGAGGCACGCGCTGCTCGCGACACCCTCCTTGAGAAAGGATGCGGCGGGGCAACCGCGCGTCGTCGCCGTCATGGTGATATGCGCGGCGCCATCGTCGACCGACACGTCATAGATAAAGCCGAGATCGACGATGTTGTGCCCGAGCTCGGGATCGATCACGACCTTCAGCGCCTGCCTGATCCGGGCGACGAGATCATCCTCGTTGATCGTCATGCGTGCACCCTCACCGTCAGTTGATAGGCATCCTTCTGCGGCGTGAAGTCGCCACGCCACTGATGGCCGCGCTTGGTCAGCTCCCGAAACAGGAAGACCGGTTCACGGCTGAGCAAGGCGAACAGCGTCTGGCCCGGCGCGAGCCGCTCCAGGGCTGCCAGAATCCGGACCATCGGCTCCGGCGGATCGAGGTCGCGGTTGTCGAGATGCACCATTGGCTCCGGCCAATCGCCATCGCTCGACGCGGCGGGGAGCGGTTCAGCCGCTTCGACCGAGCCGTCATCGGGCAAGAACCGGATCTCCCATTCGCCGCCTTCCAGCTCGGCTTCCCGATGCGCAAAGCCCCTGCTCGCCATGACGTCGAACAGGGGAACCGGCTTGAAGGGAGCATAGAGCCGCAGCCCCTCCCCAGGCTCGAGCCGCTCGACCGCGGCCATGATGATCGAGAACGGCTCGCCGCCTGCACGCAGGATCGGCCGGACATCGACGTCGATAAATTCGGTCATTGCAGTCTCCTTTCAGTTTCGTGAGACCAGGAGGTGGGGCATGGCCGCTCCGGTCGGCAGGCGCAGCGGCTCCGCCACATCCGCAAGCCGCCGGGCCCGGATGAACTCCTCACTCAAGCCGAGCGTCGCAAGCATCACGACCGCGACAGCGACGCGAAAGCCGAGTGCCGCATCGAACAGGAGCATCAACGTTGCCGTCCAACTTCCGGCAAAGAACACGACAAACCACTTCAAGGCGCGGCGCTCGGCAACGAGATCCTGCACGCGAGGCGTCGGCACTCTACCCATCACCGGACCATAGGTTTCAAGCCAAGTCAGGAATGGGACGATCTTGTAGAGATTTGCGAGCACGAGGCCAGTGAGCCAGCCGAACGCGACGAGAAAGGCGAGTGCGCCGACATGGGATTGGAAAGAACCGATCGCCAGAAGCGCGGCGCCAAGGATTGCGGCCGCGGCAAGGCTCGCCAGCGCAGCGAGGCTCATGCGCGTGTTGAGCTCGAGCGCGCGACGTTTGCGGGTTCTGTACAAGCCGAGCACGTCACGACCGTAGGCGACCAGCGACAGCAGCGCCGCCGCTGCTGCAAGCAGAAGCGCCAAATCCAGCCTGGTCATGCGCCAGAATGCAAGCACGCCGCCGACAAGGCCGACGGCCAGCGCGGTGATGCCGGCAGGCCAGGCAAGCCGGCCGAGCCTCTCATCGCCGTCGGGCGCGAGCATGAACATCGCAAGCAAGCGATAGCTCACGCCCATGGCCGTGAATGTCAGCCATCCGCCAAGCCCCGCAATCGCGTGGATCGGAACGCCCGAGACCAGCAGGTCCGGCCATTGCGCACCGACCGCGGTTCCCGACAGCACCAGCGAGAACATGCCTCCGAAGGCCGCCGTGACACAGATGCAGACAAGCCCGCCTGCGACGAACCGCGCCGGCCCCGGCAGCGGACGGGCCGACCAGAGCGTCATGCCGAGATTGGCAACGACCAATGCGAAACCGGCAATCAGCAGGCCAGCGCCGACAGGAAGCAGCCAGGGCGGCCCGTTGAAGTGCCCGCCGAGAGCCAGGAAGCCCGCGAGCAGGGCGGTCAGCCCAAGCGTCAACAGCACGAGAACCGGCAACGTCCAGCGCTCCGCATAGAGCGGCCTTGCGACCAGCACCGGCACGAACTGGAACAGCGCACCACACAGGACCATGCTCAACCAGCCGATGCAAACCATGTGGACGATGACGAGCGTGTCCGGGCCGCCGATGTCGTGGTTCGGAAAACCGAACCCGGCGACCATCAGTCCTTCTGCGAGCAGCAACCAAACGATTGCGACCGCGAAGTAGCTGATGGCCCATCTACAGAGGCTGGTTCCGATCACGGCGTGCTTCCCATCGCCTGCACACGAAGTTTCGTGTCAGCGCTCAAAAACGGTAAGGGGTTGCAGTCACGACCACTTTGTCGAGGCGCAAACTCAGCCACCTTTCGCGACAAGGGACAGGATCATCTGATCGCCCTGCCGGCCGTCCCTCGGCAATGGCGGCCAACGCGCCGCCAACGGCGCTCGAACAAGGCGTGCGGAAGCTTGGACTGCTGATCCTTCGACTTACATTCTTGCTCCGGTGGCCGCCCCGGATCACGCGCGAATTCGCCTCTCGCCGCCACCCCGGCGTCATCTTCCAGAAATTGCAGGGCCGAAGAGATTTGGTCAGAACAATCTTGTTCGAGGCGCGGCCAGCCCGGTGAGCCGGGTCAACAGGGTCGCAAAGATTGTGAGAAGCGCGATCCCCGTGGTGCTGACCATGACCTGAGCAAGCACGCCGTCGGATACGGTCCTCAAAAGAAAATATGCGGAGAGCGACAGCAGAACTCCCGCACAATAAACCTCCAGCGAATTCTCTCCGCAACGAACAGCTCCCAACAGCGTGCGCGACCGCAGAGGCGCCCAATGCGCGGGCACGAAATTGGCGACACAGACCGCAAGCGCGAGGAAATGCAGAACGCGAAGGGGATCAAGACCAGACTTGTCTATTGGGTAGATCAAGCCTTTCAGGAATTGAGGAACTGCAAGCTCGAGAGCTGGATTGATCCAGCTCATCGTAACAGCCAGCGACCAAATCAAATATGAGGCCGACAACAGGATCACGGGACGAGACGTCAGGAGCGGCATCAGCCGCCGACGTCCTACCACCGTCAGGAGCCATGGCGCAAACAGCAGATGAAACAGCACGAAGGTCGGCAACACCCATCGTGCACGTCAGCCCCGAGACAAACATGAAGGTTTCGGTGGTGTCGCTAAATCCATACCGACTCAGCGTCAGCCAGCTGCAGATATTCCCCGGGATATGATTCATGAAGACGAACCAGAGCGCGATCCCTCTGCAGGCGTCGAGCCGAACGTCTCGGTCTGGCATATCGTCGATTGGACCCATCGCAAATGTCCGAAGTGGCCCTGCCCGCTGAAAACCGTGGGTCGGGTTATACAAGCGGCATATTGGTTCGCTAGCTGAATGAGGGCTTGATCCGAATCAAGCGGGACCTGCCATTGCCTTCTTGCGGCGGGGGTCGCGCGTTGGACGTTCATCCCGGTATGGGTCAGATCACGGACGGCGCGATCGATCTCAGGCCACGCAAGTCTCACGAATATTTGGCGCTGACGCTGCCGAACGGTCCGAAATCGCCAATGAAGGTCTCACCTGCCTTCGGCCGCAACATGCCTGTCAGCGTGCCCGTGCTGACCATCTGTCCTGCCTTCATGCCGATGCCCGTGCGCGAAAGTTCGTTGGCAAGCCACGTCAGCGGCATGACCGGATGATCCAGCAAATCGGCAGCCCTGCCTTTGCGGCGCAGAGTGCCATTGCAAATGAGGCTGACCTCCTGTCCGGCAATGTCACGCTTTTGCCAGTCCGCAATGGCAGGGCCATAGACGACCGTGCCGGAGCCGGCACCGTCGGCGAGAATCGCCGGCAATGGCGGGAATGCCGCGTCATGCGCAAAGCGACATTCTGCCAGTTCGATCCCAGGATGCAGGGACTCCACAGCCGCGGTCACATCCTGCACGGTATAGGGCTCGGCGCGCGGCGGCAAATCGATACCGAGGACCGCTTGATACTCCACTTCTGGAATCGGACTGCATTGCGTGGCGTGCTCGACGCTCCCGGGCGACTCCATGATGAACGGTGCGAAGACGCGACCATAGATCGGCGAGTCCGTACGCAGCTCCCGTTGCAACGCTTCCTTCATCGCGGCGATTTTCCATCCCGCGACGGTCCAGCCGAGCTCCTCCTCGACCATGCGCGCGATGCGGTAGGCAGTCGCCTTGTCGGGCGGCACGAGACGCTGATCGAGACCGCTCTGCTGGCGTCCTTCGCGGCGCAGGCCAGCGAGCAGACGGGCGAGTTCACGTTGGGTCGACGGATTCATCCAGATTACTCCACCAGCAACGCGGCCGCGCGGGACAAAGGCACGGGCGCTTCGTCCAGCAGCAGGTGGATCGCCTCGTCCTCCCAGCGCTGGCTCGGGGCCGGACGGAGCCGGACAGACTTCGAGTATGGCTTGACCGAGCTTCATGCAACCGACTTGTTGGGCGGGGGCCTTGAGCGAGAGTCAAGGCTCGGTCATCCCGCGGGGCGCACCCT
This sequence comes from Bradyrhizobium sp. PRIMUS42, assembly GCF_023006515.1. Lineage (NCBI taxonomy): Bacteria > Pseudomonadati > Pseudomonadota > Alphaproteobacteria > Hyphomicrobiales > Nitrobacteraceae > Bradyrhizobium > Bradyrhizobium sp. PRIMUS42. Next base: position 1,813 of record NZ_JALBGZ010000271.1, on the reverse strand, counting down.
CATGGTTTCACGACGACTTCCTCCGCTGCATGCCGTACGGGCATTCGAAGCGGCCGCGCGACATTTGTCGATCACGCGCGCCGCCGACGAGCTGAACGTCACGGTTGGGGCCGTCAGCAGGCACGTCCGCGCCCTCGAGGTGCGCATGGGCACGGCACTGTTCCTGCGGGGATCGCGGGGCCTGGTGCTGACCTCCGCCGGCAAGGCCTTCGCCGATTCCACGCGCGAAGCGCTGGACCGCATTGCGGACGCGGCCGAAGGCCTGCACCTGCGGCAGTTCAGACGGCTGTCCGTCGGCGTCTACGGATTCTTCCTGTCGCGTTTTCTGCTGCCGATGTGGCCGCGCCTCAAGGCGGCGCATCCCGAACTGGAGATCGATCTGCACACCAGTGCCAACCCTGTGGACCTTCTTGCCAGCCGCTACGATGCAGTCGTAGCCGTCTCGGACGGCGAACCCAGAGCCGGCCTCGTCACCCGGCCCCTGCTGCCGATCGCGACCGTGCCGGTCTGCTCGCCAGCCCTGCTAAAGGATGGCGCACTGGATTTCGCCTCCGTTCCACTTCTGCACAACAGGCCGCGACCGGACGACTGGCGCCGCTGGCTCGACCACGCGCAGCTCACCAAGGTGCCCGTTCGCGGCGGGAGCAGCTTTGAAAACCTAGGTCTCGCCATCGAAGCTGCGGCCGCCGGGCTCGGCGCTGCTATCGCCATCGAGAGCCTGCTCGCTCCGGATCTTGCTCACCTCAATCTTGTCAGAGCGCATCCCATCGTTCGGCCGACGCGGCGGCACTTCGTGCTCGAGTACGAGCAGCGTATGGCGGACGACCCAGCCGTCGCCGCGTTTTCCGCGTGGCTGTCTGATGCCTGCAAACAGCAAGGCGGCGACAAGGCGGCAGCCGGGACATCCACCCGAAAGCGTACGGTTGGGACTGGGCGTTGAGTTTCCCGCGCGGGCTAGGATGCCGATGGCAGATTTCGCACCAGCGACGTCATCGGAGCTAAATGAGGCAGGCCCTTAGCCGGACTTGCCCAAAGCTTTCAGGATAAAGAAAATTTGGGCGCGCATGCCTGCTTCGGTGTCTTCGCCGTGTACCTCGCAGTGCTCGATCAGAATTGGATGGAAGAAGGCCACGAACGCGGATCTGACCGCCCGGGCGGCTTCCGCGGCGTCTTCGACATCGAACTCGCCCGCGTCGGCGCCCTCGCGTATGATCGCCTCCAAGATCATCAGCATCCGCTCGATGTGCGCCTGAATGATCGGCCAGTTCTCCTGCATGGCGGCGACGATCAGATCGTGCATGGGCTTTTCCTTGACCAGCATCATCGTGGTGTGGTGGTGAACACTGGTCAGCAGTTGCTCGAGTTTCTCCGTCGCCGGCGCGTCCGAGCGCGCGATCGCAAAGGCGCTGTCGGCAACCTCGTTGATGAGATGCCCGCAGATGGACTCGTTGATTGCATTCCTGGAAGGAAAGTAGCGGTAGATATTCGCCGGGCTCATGCCGAGTTCAGCGGCGATGTCGGCCACCGAGGTTCTGTGGTGACCGACGCGGCGAAAGCGCTCTTCCGCCGCGCCCAGGATCCGGGCGCGGGCCTCGTCGGACTCCCTTCCCGTGCGGACCGGACGATCCATTGGAGCAACAGAGCCTTATTCTGCAGCCAATGTCGGTCGCACATCCGGCTTCTCGTGCGAAGCCTCGTGCATATCTGCGGTCGGCTTGATCCGGAACCAGGTGGCATAGAGCGCGGGAAGGAACAGCAGGATCAGCACCGTTCCGACCGCGGTGCCGCCGATCAGCGTGTAGGCCATCGACCC
>NZ_JALBGZ010000270.1:0-7720 GCF_023006515.1 Bradyrhizobium sp. PRIMUS42 | reverse complement strand
ACTGCGCGGCTCCGACAGGCGCGGGCCATCGCCGGACTGCGGCACTAAGCGTTGGTCGTTCCCATCCTCTGCAGGCCACGCGGCCTCCTGCCGCTCCGCCTCCTGCGGCCAGGATCGTCGCTTCCGGGCACCCGCTACTGTCATCCGCCGCGCCATTTCTCCCGCCGAACCCGCCAGCCTCGTACTCACAAAGACTAATATATATCGTAATCCGATATGTTTTCACGTGATAATTTTCGTCGTTCGACCAAAGGCGAAATTGACAGAAGGTGTTCACAAGCAATGTTTACGTCCAGGAGCTACACGCGGATGTGACGTGCCCGGTGCAGGCAGGCCCTCGAGGCCGGCTGCCGCCGGACAGGTCGTGTTGTGCCTGCAAACAAGAACGACATTCGGAGGAAACGATCATGACTGACGATCTCGTCCGCCGCGGCCTCTCGCGCCGCGGCTTGCTCCAGACCACCGCGGGTCTCATCGGCGGCTCGGTGCTGCCGGCGATGCCGGCCTTTGCCGAAGACAAGCCGATCGGCACGTATCCCGCGGGCGTTTCGGGCTCCACCGCCTTCATCGGCATCTCGGTGCCGCGCACGGGAACCTATGCCGTTCAGGGCGAGGACGAGCTCAAGGGCTATCAACTCGCGATCGAGCACATCAACAGCGGTCACGACCTGATCAAGAAGATCTCGCCGAAGACCAGCAAGGGCGTGCTCGGCAAGGAGCTCAAGTTTGGCGTCGCGGATTCCGCGGCCAAACCGAACGAGGCGGTGCAGGCGCAGCAACGCTTCATCAGCGAGAACAAGGCGATCATGATCACCGGCGGCACGTCCAGCGCGGTCGCGGTCGCGCTCAACAAGCTCGCCCAGCGCGAGAAGGTGATCTTCGTGTGCGGCATCTCGGGCTCGAACGACACCACCGGCAAGGACTGCGTCCGCTACGGCTTCCGTCAGAACTTCTTCGGCCAGACCGCCGCGGCGGCGATCGGCCCCGTCATGGTCAAGGAATTCGGCAAGGGCAAGAAGGCCGCGTACCTCACGCCGGACTACACCTACGGTCACACCGTCACCAAGTCGATGCAGGACTTCCTTGCGACCGCCGGCTGGACCACCGTGACCAACCAGGTTGCGCCGCTCGGTGCGCCCGACTACTCCTCGTATCTTCTGAACGTCGCGAATTCCGGCGCCGACGTGCTGATCAATGTCAACTGGGGCCACGACGCGGTGCTGTCGACCCAGCAGGCCAAGCAATTCGGCGTCCTCGACAAGATGAAGCTGGTGGTCCCGTATCAGGTGCCGTTCATCGCGCGCGAGACCGGCGGCTTGATGCAGGGTGTCTACGCCGCCACCGACTATTGGTGGACGATCGAGGACAAATTCCCGCTGGCCAAGATGTTCAACGAGGCCTTCGAGAAGAAGTACGGCTACAAGCCGGAATGGGGCGCCGAGAATGCTTATGTCAGCTTCGCGCACTGGGCCCGCATGTGCGAGCAGGCCGGCAGCTTCAACCCGCCCGATGTGATCAAGGCCTATGAGAAGGGCGAGACGATCCCCTCGCTCGTCGGCGACGTGCATTACCGTCCCGAAGACCATCAATGCATCCGTCCCGTCCTGATCGTGAAGGGCAAGATGCAGAAGGACATGAAGAACAAGGAAGACTGGTACGACGTGGTCGAGGTCGTCCCCGGTGAAGGCCTGATGCAGAAGCCGGACGCCTTCGGCTGCCATCCCGGCGACTACAGCTGAGCCCGCTCTAACCCTTGTGACGCCGCGGGCTGCCCTCTGCTCCTGCGGCGTCACCTTTTTGACGCGCCGCGGCGCGTCGCAACAGTGACCCGTCATGATCAGTTGGCCCAACCTCGTTTCGCAGCTCTTCAACGGGCTGGCGCTCGGCGCACTGCTCGCGCTGATCAGCTCCGGTCTGACCATCATCTACGGCACGCTCGGCGTGCTCAACCTCGCGCACGGCGCGATGTTCATGATCGGCGGCTATGCCGGCTTCGTCGCCTACCAGTATACGGAATCGTTCGTCCTCGCCGTCATCGCGGGGTCGCTGTTCGTGATGCTGCTCGGCGTGCTCATGGAGCGCGTCATCATCCGCCATTTCTATCATCGCCCGCACGAGGATCAGTTGCTGGTGACCTTCGGGCTCGGCATCTGTTTCGTCGAGCTCGTGCGCCTGATCTTCTCGAGCCAGTCGCAGCTGGTGCCGCCGCCGGCGTTGTTCCAGGGCATCACCAATCTCGGCTTCATGTTCTATCCGACCTATCGCCTCGCCGTGGTCGGCATCGTCGCGGTCGCGCTCGGCGCGCTGTTCATCATCCTCTACCGGACCCGGCTCGGCATGATCGTGCGCGCCGGCATCGAGGACTCGGTGATGGTCGATTCGCTCGGCATCAACGTCTACCGCGTCTTCATGGTCGTGTTCGGCATCGGTGCGATGGCCGCCGGCTTTGCCGGCATCATCAACGCGCCGGTGGTCTCGCTGACACCGGGCATCGGTGACGACATCCTGGTCCAGACCTTCGTGGTGGTAGTGATCGGCGGCGTCGGCTCGTTCCCCGGCGCGATCCTCGGCGGACTGATCGCCGGCGAGATCATCAGCGTCACCTCCATGTTCAACCCCGGCTACGCCTATGTGATGCTGTTTGCGGTCATGACGCTCGTACTCGTGGTGCGACCGCATGGCCTGCTCGGCGTCCAGGGCCGCGAGTAAGTAATTTCGTGATGCTCAAGCAACGCCCATTCCTGATCGAGACGCTGACGGCCATCGGCCTGATCGTGGCTCCCTTTGTGCTGCCCCATCTCGGCTTCGCGCCGAACACCGTGAACCGGATCCTGGTCTGGGGCCTGTTCGGGCTCGGCTTCGACATCCTGTTCGGCTTCACGGGGTTGTTGTCGTTCGGCCAATCCGCCTTCTATGGCACCGGCGGCTTCGTCGCGGCCTATCTCCTGACGCGCGCCGGCTTCGGCAACGTGCTGGGTGCGCTGATCATCGGCATGATCGCGGCCGCCGCGACCGGCTACCTCGTCGGCCTGATCGCGCTGCGCCGGACCGGCATCTATTTCGCCATGATCACCGTGGCGATCGCACAGGTGTTCTTCTTCGTCGAGTTCAATCCGCTCTCGGATTTCACCGGCGGCGAGAACGGCCTGCCCGGCGTGCCGACGCCGAGCTTCAATCTCGGCTTCACCACCATCCACTTCACCAATGGCTGGTCGCTCTATCAGTTCATCGCGCTGTGCTACCTTGTCGGCGTCATCATCGCGCTCAGGATCGTACGCTCGCCGGTCGGGGCGATCTTGAGCGCGATCCGGGACAATCCGCTGCGCGCCACGGCGGTCGGCCACAACATCCACGGCTACAAGCTGACTGCTTTCGTGATCGCAGCCGCCTACGCGGGGTTTGCCGGCGGCCTGCTTGGTGTGCTCCAGGCCTTCATGCCGCCCGACGCGTTCACCTTCGAGACCTCCGGCCAGCTGGTGATGCAGACCGCGATCGGCGGCAGGGGCACGCTGTTCGGGCCGCTGGTCGGTGCGGCGGTCTGGCTCTTCCTGCAGGATTTCCTGCAGGCCGCGCTCGGGCTCGGAGCGGCCTGGAAGCTGGTGCTCGGTGTCGTGTTCGTGCTGCTGGTCTGCTTCCTGCGCGGCGGCATCGTCGGAGGCATTGCAGATCTCTATCGCCTCGCCTCCGGCAAGCGTAAGCGGACGGAAGCAGAGACTGAACAGGAGGCTGCGGACGCCGCGGCGACACAGCAATCCGCACCAGCGCCGATGCAGGCCAAGGAGGTCGAGCATCCCGCCTATTCCGGACCGATCCTGAAGGCCACCGGCCTCACCAAGCGCTATGGCGGCCTCGTTGCCAACAGCGACATCGATTTCAGCGTCAATCAGGGTGAACTGCGCGGCATCATCGGCCCCAACGGCGCCGGCAAGTCGACCTTCTTCAAGATGCTGACCTGCGAGATCGCGCCGACATCGGGCCAGATTGTGTTCGAGGGCCGCGACATCACGGGATTGAAGGTCACCGAGGTTTGCCAGCTCGGGCTCACCAAGAGCTACCAGGTCAACCAGCTCTTCACTGGCCTTACCGTTCGCCAGAACCTGACGATCGCCGCGCTGGCCGAGCTGCGCGGGAAGTTCCGGCTCGATCTGTTCCGCAAGCTCTCCGGCGTCAAGGGCCTGACGGAGCAAGTCGAGCACACGCTGGCACTGGTCAACCTGACCCGCCGCGCCGACACGCCCGTGTCCGAACTGGCCTATGGCGAGAAACGCAGGCTGGAGATCGGGCTTGCGCTCGCGACCTCACCGCGCCTCTTGCTGCTCGACGAGCCGCTCGCCGGCATGAGCCCGCGCGAGCGCGTCGAGACCGTCAAGCTGCTCAAGTCGATCGCGCGCGGGCGCACCATGATCATCATCGACCACGACATGGACTCCCTGTTCGAGCTGGCCGAGCGCGTCACCGTGCTTCAGGAAGGCCGCGTGCTGGTCTCCGGCACGCCCGAAGAAATCAAGACCAACGCCGCGGTGCAGGAAGCCTATCTCGGCGGCGTTCACGGAGAGATCGCCGCATGAGCCTGATCGAGGTCAACGGCCTGAACAGCTATTACGGGGACTCCCACATCCTGTTCGACGTCGCCATGCGCGTCGAGCGCCACGAGGTGGTGGCACTGCTCGGCCGCAACGGCGCCGGCAAGAGCACCACCCTGAAGAGCCTGATGGGCGTCGTAACCCCGCGCAGCGGCAGCGTGAAATTCGACGGCATCGACATCGCCGGACGCAGGAGCCACAAGATCGCGCTGGCCGGCATGCAGCTCGTGCACGAGGAGCGCCGCATCTTCGGCAGCCTGTCGGTGGAGGAGAACATCACCCTTGCAGGGATCACCGCACCGAAACGATGGCCGCTCGGCCGCATCTACGAGATGTTTCCCCGGCTGAAGGAGCGTCGTAACAACCGCGGCACCGAGCTCTCCGGCGGCGAGCAGCAGATGCTCGCGATCGCGCGGGCGCTGGTGCGCGATCCCAAAATCGTGCTGCTGGACGAGCCGTTCGAGGGCCTTGCGCCTGTGATCGTCCAGGATCTCGTCAAGGCCTGCCGCGAGCTGGCGGCCGCCGGCCAGACCATCGTGCTGGTGGAGCAGAATCTGGCGGCGACGCTGGCGCTGGCGAGCCGGATCTACATCATCAACAACGGCCACATCGTGCATGAGGGGCCGGCGCTGGAGCTGAAGGCCCAGCCGGAACTGCTGCAGCGCTATCTCGGCGTTTGATCAGCCAGCAAGCGCCGCGGCCATCCGTTTGGCGTGGTCGGCGAGCACGGCCATGTCTTCCTTGCGCGTCTGCGCCGGCAATAGCTCGATGCCGGACCTGACCGGCATGACGTGCATGTGCAGGTGAAGGACCACCTGCCCGCTGGCTGGTTCGCTGAACTGCTGCAGGATGATGCCCTCGGCATCGAACGCCCTCATCGCCGCAATCGCGATCCGCTTGGCGGTTCTCGCGACTGCGGCGAGATCGTCATCGGCGATATCCAGGATGCCGCGCGCCGGCGCGCGGGGAATGACCAGCGTGTGTCCGGGCGAGCGCGGCATGATGTCGAGGAAGGCGAAGCTGCGATCGTCCCTGAAGACCTCGAAGCAGGGAATCTCGCCGCGCAGGATCTTTGCGAAGACGTTCTGGTCGTCATAGGCCGTCACGGATCCCCCTCCCTCGCTGCGAAGCGCGATCAAACGCGCTCGTTTCCGTTGACGCAAGCAAGCCTGCCGATCTATCCACGATGCTGGGCAGGATGGTTCCATTGACGACAGGCTTCGATCCGGGAAACAGCATAGAGAGTGCGCGGCGCGCCCTCACCGCGCGGCTGCAATCGGCCGGCATCGAGGAACCCGCGCTTGATGCGCGCCTGCTCGTCGGCGCTGCCCTGGAGCTCGATCTGACCGGCCTGATGACGCAGGCGGCACGACAACTCACGCCTGGGGAGACCGCGCGCCTCGAACGATACGCCGAGCGCCGGCTGGCACATGAGCCGGTCGCCCGCATTCTCGGCGCGCGGGATTTCTGGGGCATGCCGTTCCGGCTGTCCGAGGCGACGCTGGTGCCACGGCCGGACACCGAGACCGTTGTCGAGCTGGCGCTCGAGATTTTTCGCGAGCTCACGATATCGGGACAACGCCCGCGAATCGCGGATATCGGTGTCGGATCAGGCGCCATCCTGCTCGCGCTGCTGCACGAAATTCCCGACGCGTTTGGCGTCGGCACCGATGTTAGCCTGACGGCGCTCAATACGGCACGCGACAATGCGGCCGCTCTCGGCCTCACCGGCCGCGCCGGCTTCGTCGCCTGCTCCTACGCGTCGGCACTGGGCGGCCCGTTCGACCTCATCGTGTCGAACCCGCCCTATATCCCCTCGGCCGAAATTCCGACATTGAGCATCGAGGTGCGCGAGCACGATCCGCATTTGGCGCTCGACGGCGGCAATGACGGCTATGACGCCTACCGCGCCCTGATCCCGCAGGCGAGCGAGCGTCTCGCCCCCGGCGGAGCGCTGATCGTCGAGGCTGGCCAGGGCCAGGCGAGAAATATTGAAACCCTTATGGCGGCTGCGGGGTTAATGGTGGGCAGGCCACCCAAGGCCGACCTGGCGGGCATTCCGCGGGCCGTTTCGGCCCGAAAAATGCCTCCATAAAAGCCGGATTGGCCTGCAAAAAGCTCTTGGAATATCCCTTGGGAACGACTACGTTCCGGTCAACACATCGGTGCCGGCCCCGTAGACCTACGGGCGAAAGCCGGGCTCTCGGGCGAGAGCTTTACTGATATAGGTTCCAAGCCGCAGGTCCTGTGAAGCGCGATAGCCAGTGGAGCTACGCTGCTCTCCGACCGCAAAGTGAACGAAAGCCTGATATTGCGCTTGAAGACTTACGCGAGAAAGCTGGGCTTGTTTCGGCAGGCGAAATGAATGGGTTCGCTGGCGATCAATGCTGGCGGGTGGGGAAACGCGTCTTGTTGAGCGCGACGGTCGACGAACATCGGCAGGGATCAATCCGCTTGCGCGCGGTGCGCGTGAGCGATGTGAACCGCTGTCACCAGGTCACTCCTAGCAATCAGTAATGCGTGCAACCTTTAGGGCTGGAATTAAAGGCAGGACATGAGAAACGGTCAGAACAAGCAGCGGATGCGCAACCGCAACAACAACAATAACAACAACAACCGGCGCAGCCAGAACCCGATGACCCGGGTCTACGAGTCCAACGGACCCGACATCAAGATCCGCGGCACCGCCTCGCACATCGCTGAAAAGTATCTCCAGCTCGCGCGCGACGCGCGCTCCTCCGGCGATCCCGTTGCGGCCGAGAACTACTACCAGCATGCCGAGCATTATTTCCGCCTGATCGCGGCGGCCCAGGAGCAGTTCCGCCAGAACCAGCAGCCGCGCGGTGACGAGCCGGTCAGCAGCAATAGCGACGACGGCGAAGACGACGGCGAGAATTTCTCGAATTTCGGCCAGGAGCCGGGCTTCGTCCCGCAGCCGCCGCAGCAATCTTTCGTGCGCGAGCGCGACGGCCAGCGCGATCATCACCAGCGTGATCATCAGCAACGCGACAACCAGCAGCCCTTTCAGCGTGACAACCAGCAGCCGCGCGAGCACCGCGAGCGCGACCATCGTCCGCAGCCGCAATATCAGCCGCAGCCGCTACCCGCGAACCAGCCGCAGCCCGTCATCGCCGATG
>NZ_JALBGZ010000026.1:0-26652 GCF_023006515.1 Bradyrhizobium sp. PRIMUS42 | reverse complement strand
ATCCCACCATTCGCCATCGGGGCCGGAAGGCTTTGGCTCTCGGCCGGTGAAGCGTTTCCAGAGCGCGACGATCTTCTGCAGGCCGTTGATCGACGGCATTGTGACATAGAGAACGCTCTGGTCCGCATCAACGCCCTCGCCGTCGTCTGCGGCAGCTACGTTCCCTTCGTCGTCCTCATCCTCGTGCTGGGTGAGGTCGTAATCCTCGCCAAGCCAATCGAAGCCCGTCTCGCGGGCCGCTTGGATAAACTTCGTTACCGTCGAGAGCGGCCCGATGACTTCGAAAACCAGCGCCCTGTCGGGCGCGACCTCCGCGGGCGAATTCTTGAGATCGGCACCGGCAAGGACCCGGCCGATGCTACTCTCGATGCGCTCGAACTTACCGTTATGGCTCCTCGCCTGGTCGGCCGAGGAAATCCCCTTGGGGAAGCGCGCCCTTTGACCTTTTATCCTTGCTCGCGCGTCGGGTTCGCGAAGGATTCGAACGATCGGACGTTGAGCCATCGGCGGCGAATCCCCCTACCTTTCGGCGCCGATTCCACTGCTCAACCGCTACCCGGAAAGCTTCACTCGGCGCCAATTGGCCTCGTGATAATACAACTTTACGGCGTGCGTCTATTGTTACCGCTTCGACTTCCGAGAATGTCTCACCGGAAAATAGTCTAACAAACTCTTCGTTCGTTATCCCCAACAAGCCGAACGACCTCTCGGTCCTGTCGAACCAGTCACGCAATTCGGCCGCGCCGGGACGAGGCAATTCCATGCGTACCTCGAATCGGCGCCAGACCGCACGGTCGAGCATCTCAGGATGGTTGGTGGCGCAGACGACGACGCAATGGCTGGGCAATGAATCCATGTGGAGGAGGAGCGAGCTGACCACCCGCTTAATTTCGCCCGTTTCCTGCACATCCGAGCGCTCCTTGCCGACGCTGTCGAATTCGTCGAAGAACAGGACGCACGGAGTATGCGAGACGTAATCAACAATCTCCTGAAGCCGCGACGCCGTCTCTCCGAGGAAACTACCTACCAATCCTTCGTACCGGACCGTCAAGAACGGGAGCGCCAGTTCGCTCGCGAGCGCTCCGGCGAGGCTTGTCTTTCCTGTGCCAGGAGGACCAATGAGCAGTATGGTATGTCTCGGTTCGAGGGAGTGCGAACGTAGCAAAGCCAAGTCACGGATCTCGCTCACAAGATCGCGCAAGTCCGCCGATATCTGATCTGGAAGCACGAGATCTGACATTCGGCGTGTCGACTCAACTTCCCTCAGCAAGCCTCGTAGGGCTTCGGGGAGCATTGGCGAACCTCCGCCCGCAAACTGTGAGGGCCGCGCTGGTGCTGCGGGCGTCATACGCTCGACTGGCTGCTTTGAACTTTGGCGGTGGGCCTCGCGGATCAATTCCCTCATGACCTCACCCGCGGACCGAGGGTGATCCTGGCCGGTGGTCGGCTGCAACCGGAATGCCGAACGCCCCTTGTTCATCTCATTGTCCCTCATAGGCGGACCCGGCTTGATACGGGGGCCTCCAAAGATTGTCGGCCCTCACCTCGCCCCCAAAGGGTGAACGATCGCGCAGCGCGACGCAAGATGGGGCTCTTGAATTTGGTCAGAGAAAGCGTCCGATAAGCATTCCTCGGGATGTCACGAAAGAACTGCATTTCACATACCTGGCTGCGACGAAGACGCCGATCCGCGAATCTGCCGACGCGTAGCCGATTTTGTGCCTCGTCCCTAAACGATCGGTTGATGGGCGGACACCGGCGCCATGAGAACACGAACGACAATGCCGGGTTTCCTTCATATGGTCTGCAAAGCCCGCTTCGAAGACCATGACTGCGAATCGAGCCTGTACCGGCGTGGACATGACGTAGCCTTCGACCGGTTCTATGTATGTTCGAACATGTGATAACAACATCGGAGCGGCGCCAAAATGGCTGCCGCGTTCCCGAATCCGCGCCTCGCGGATTCAAGGCATATGAACATATAGTGAACAAAGTGTCGAGGCCGATTATGGCTTGTCAGGGGTTCGCGTTCGATCCTCCCGGGCCTCTTTCCCTTTTCATCCATTCGCCGCACTGCGACAAAGCGCCGCCAGCGTGATCCGGCGATCCGGGCCTTCCACTTCGACGCGACCACTTCCCTCAAATAGGATCGTCGAGTACGTCTCGGCGCTTCCTTTGCGCGTCAGTGTCGCTTGAAATACTGCACGTCGCGCTCGTGCTTCTCGGCTGCCGCATGACTTTTGAACGTGCCAAGGTTGCGCCGCTTGCCGGTCTTGGAATTCGCCTTACGCGAGTAGAGCCGGTACTCGACCGATGCAAGTTTGCGGATTATGGTTGCGCCTTCCGCTTGTATAATTGCGCACCTACTCGGACGTGAGGGAAGCCCCTTCGGAAGCCGACGGAGGCCCCGCGGGCAACGCAACTCCTTCGATCAGCCGATACGCAGATTCTCAGCCGACGCCTTGCCATTTGACAAGCTCGTAACTTACCTCTGCGACCCGGGTCAGCCGGCGGCGGTGCTTCATTAACCGCTGCTGGCCGTGCTGCTCTAGAAAAGAGAATCGTTTGAAAGCGGCGCTAGGATCGCCAGGCCGGCTGAGCGTACGCCGCCCTCATTTAACACGATAGAATTGGTTGGCTCAGAGAGTCGCCCTGCCTACCCGCCAACCCGCCCCGACAAGCTCTCCAGACCCGCCTCGATGGCCACGATGTCCTCCTCGACCAGCGCCATCGAAGGCCGGCAATCGAACCCTGTTCTTGCCTTCAGGTCGACCCACAAGCGCCGGCGGTACATCCTCAGGTCGTCGAGCGAGTCACGGTCTTGGAGCATGGCTTAGCCTTCCACAATAACTCCATCGCACTCGACATGACGCCACTCCACTACGATGTCGAACTCCCAATCGAAGAAGCTAGCGCCGCATGCGGAGGCGGCGCAATTCCAATACTGGTCACCCAGAGCGCACTCGGGAGCAGTGCGATTGTGCGCCCTGGTGGGAAGCGCAAAGCGGGCGAGCGAAGTACATTATGGTGGCCAAGAATCTGCTAGTGATCCGTCTGGCCACGTTTTTGGCTCGACTTCACACGTTGGTTCTCGGCTTGCTCCTCCACGTACAGCAACACGGCACGCCGCGCGTCCTGGTCCGATATTGTCCGGAAAGCTTTGATCAAGCGCAGCATCTGCAGATCTTCGACGCTACTCGGCATGGCAAAGGCCTCCTCGCGAATATGGCAAACTCAAATAGGGGAAAATTATGCAACAGTTCGCTTCGAAGAGGAACACAGAACGTGGCCTGAGTTGAACCTGCCAGCCCCAACGACCTGAACTAGCGCAGCGGACTTCCTATCTCCGTGTTGCCGGGCAGCTCCGCGCCCTGATGGGAGACAGGGGGCGCCGCGCCTTCAAGCTCTTGGCGGTCGGGTTGGAGGAAGGCTGGAAGCGTCAGCTTGAATAAAGCGACCTCAATATCCGTCGGACTTCGAAAATGCGTAAACAGCGATGACCTAATCAGCTAACATCTGTATTGCGATTGACAGGCTGCATCTTCTTCCCGAACACGCAAAGGCGTTGCAAATTTAGCTTTCACTTGCCGTTTGAATTGGGCTTGGACGACTACCTGGAGCAACGCCTCAAACAGGCGGGCCGTCCGGCGGGAGGCAAGAGGAGCAATTTTTTTGCTAGCTTTTCCCGAGGCAAAGCTTCACACTTGCTTCCATTGTGAACTCAAATCTTTTGGGGGTATGGCAATGGGAAAGCCTGCCGTTTCCCGTGATGCCTTTCGTGGGTTGTTCGCTTTTTATGCGGCGAAGGCTCATCACGACCACAAACCCGAGGGCGAACATCTCCTCCTGAGGCTGTTCGGATCTTCGGAAGACATTCCGGATAACTTACTGCTGCTGTGGTCGGATAGAGTTGACCTGCTCGGCTCCGAAACCGTGGGTCGCCTAATTGAGCCGCACGCTCGCCAGATCACAAATGGCAACGCGCAATACGATCATGCAAGCGACTTTCTGCACGCCGTGCTGAGAGACTTAGGGCAAAAAGTGCAATGATCTAAACGCCCACTATTGTGGCTGCAGCCGTCAAACGCGCAGATTTTCCGCGCTACTCTTACCGCGCTTGCGATCAACTTGGACTTCATAAGAGACCTTCTGCCCCTCAGCCAATCCAGACAACCCGGCGCGCTCCACCGCGCTAATATGCACAAAAATATCCTGGCCGCCGTCATCGGGCTGGATGAAACCGAACCCCTTAGTTGCATTGAACCACTTCACCGTGCCTGTCGCCACGTGCGCCTCCCGTTTGAATGATAAACGTAACCTAGGTCGCCTCCCTTCGATCTGACAAGCGAAAATCGAGACGCCTCACGCATGAGATATCAACTTCCCTTCCGCCAGCGGCAACGGCAGACGTGACGAGCGGGTGCATGTCCATCTACGATCCGCTAGGAAGCAAGCTGCAGCGCACGAGGATGCAAACCATCCGGCTGACATTTTTGGAAATCGAAGAAATTCTCGGGAGACCGTTACCATCCTCAGCCTACAAGTTCAGCGCCTGGTGGGGAAACGAGAGCTCGCGCAAAGCTGGTCATACGCAAGCAAGGGCTTGGCTGCACGCAGGCTTTGCGGCGAGGGTTTCACTGAAACAGCAGTCGGTGGAATTTCATCGGCCCTGAAGACTGATCCCGTGCAGGGCCGTTGAGGCCTGTTGGGATCTGCCTCCGGCTTAGGGAGCACAGAAGCAATAAATCACACTACACGGTCTCGTGCACGAAACCATTTCCGCGGCCGAACGAAGCCGTGGCGAAACAATGCGGTTGGATGCTGAGATGAGCGGAGGAGGATTAAATGCGTAGGCTAGTTTTAGGGGTGGTGTTCGCAGCCCTAGCAGCAATCGGCTTTTCATCGTTTATCTCGGCCGCTCTCTCTGCAACGCGAGATGCGAAGTCTGCAACACTCTCAGAGCGGTTCGCACCGACACCAAACGGCGCAACCTGCACTTCGGCCCCTGGGCCGCGGCGCGGTTCTAGCGTGGGTCGTTAGACGGTTGCTTTATGAACTATCGATCGTTAGTCCGCCATTCGATCAGGGCTAGTCGTGTGACTGGTCCGAGGGACTTTACTCATCAGATCTTCCTCCAAATATTGGGGAAACCAAGTACGACATTACCGCGGCGAGTCGACGGATAATCACTTCAACCGAGTGGTACTTGCGCAATCGCGCAATGGCTTGGGGATATTCTGCCAATACGTCAACGCATCTGCATTTTCCGAATCGACGTTCCATGGTCGCTCACCCCATGCGTCGCGTTCAGGGGTGTAGATGTGAGCCAGTTTCTATCGATGCTGCTGCTAACAACAGCCGTGGTTCTGACCGTCTGCTTCGGAGTCGCGGCCTGGCGCCTCTCTGACGAGAAGGACGTCGACATCACTGGCCAGATCCCGCGCCAGTCCTATGGATGGAAGGAGTCGCCAACCCAATAGTCCTTGCACCGGCCTACAGCGCTCTCTGCGCGAAATCCCGGTTGCACTCCGCTGGCATGCTCTTTGCGGATCCAGCCAAATCTCAGTCGGTCCTGGCAGGGAGCCGTTTCGCGATGAAACAGAAATTTCGAGTCCCAAAGCCGCGCAAGCCCACTCTGGCACACATGGTCTCCGACAATCCGACGCCCTGCCAGCAATCGTCAGTCACGCCTGCCGCACCCTTCGGGATCAATTCCATCACGAGGCCGCAGTGGACGCACCCATCACATTTAATGCGTGCCGGACCTGATTGGTCGCATAATCAACCACTTCGCGATGGGTCATTCCCGCACCGTGCCTTTTCGCCTGCTCAAAGGAGGGATCGCCCAGCACGCGGCGGATGCGGGCGACGGTGTCAGGTAGCTCCTGGAAAAAGCTGCTGGACGGGATCATTTGCGAGAGGGCACCGCTAAGGGTGGCCGCAGCCGTCGGATGGCCAAGTCGCTCAAACAGCAGAATCAGGGTCGCAGTGGTGAGGGTCGCAAGCCCAATTTCGTTTGATTGCCCCCAGATTTCGAGCATTTGGGGGAGCGATCGTAACGTCTTGCCCGGATCACCGTTCCGCACCTGCAGCTCCGCGACGGCCGGTATGATGACGATCTCCCAGTAACGGTTGCCAGATGTCCTCGCATGAGCCAGCGCCTTCTCAAGCGCATCCAAGGCACGTACTGGGTTGGCTTTGCTGAAGGCTCTTCCTTGGGAAAACAGCGCAGCAACGAGCGAACTCGGCGTTCTTGTGGCCGCAACCTTTTCCAAAATGTCGTCGGCGATCGCCATCGCCTCTTCATGCGCGCCGGCCATTGCCAGATAGAAAGGAAGCGTGGCGAGGCATTGCCGCTCGCGCTGGTCAGCTGGGTGCTCAGCGCCGGCTCGCGCAAATCTGACCGCTCTTTCGGCATTGCCCTGTCGGGACTCGATCATGGCTAGAACCGCGAACGCCCATACCGGCGGATCAAAGTTGGTGTTGCCGATCAGCGCAATCGCTTCCTCGGCGTAGCGCGTCGCCTCTTGAACATTTCCCAGGTTCCACGTCCGGATCGCTGCATAGGTTAGCACGGCTCCGAGCCGGCGATGATCGGCACGACGAACTGCATCGACGATCTCTGTCGGCCAATTGAGAGGCTCGCTGCGCACCCGGAGTACTGCCATGCCCGGAATCCTCGACGCAATGTGGGCCGCGACGTCGATGTTACCTTGACTACTCGCCCGCCGAAACGCCCCCCGCAGGTTGTCGATCTCCTGATCGAGCCAGGCGTAGGCCATGAGTTGCTGCGGGCTTCGCCAAACTCTGTGGTGCGTCTCTGCTGCCTGCGCGAAAAATTGCGCATGACGATCGCGAACGGCCTCCCTTTCACCCAGCACCGCGAGCCGCTCCTCGGCAAACTGTCTAATCGTTTCGAGCTGGCTGTATCGGACAGCATTCCCTACCCGTCTGGTACCGAGCAGCGATTTCCGCACCAGCGAGTCCAGGATATGCATAACGTCCGGGGTGGCGATGTCACCGCCGCTGCAAACGTACTCGGCAGCCTCCAGCCCGAAACCTCCGGAGAACACCGACGCGCGCGAAAGGAGGGCCTGCTCAGACGATGACAACAGGTTATACGACCATTCCACAGCATGGCGCAGCGTCTGATGCCGCTTCAGGACGCGACGCGACCCGCTGGTGAGCAGGTGGAAGCGTTCATGCAAGCGATCGCGTATCTGAGCGGGACTCATTGCGCGCGTTCGGGCAGCTGCGAGTTCGATGGCTAAGGGGATGCCATCGAGGCGGCGGCATATTTCGAGGACCGTTTCAGCGTCACCGTTGAGTTCGAAGCGTGGTTCCGCGCATCGCGCGCGCTCTACGAACAACTCCACCGCTGGCGCTTCAATTCCGCCGCCGCACTCGAGTGGCGCCAGCGGGTAGGTTCGCTCGCCCTCTATCATCAGCGTCTCTCGACTTGTCGCCAGCAGGCTGATGTGTGGGCATGCCGACAGAATCTGCCGTGCAAGAACAGCTATCGCATCGATCAAGTGCTCGCAATTATCGAGAATGAGAAGCAAACTTCGTCTCGAAAGCGAATGGGCAACGCTTTGCTCGATGGTCTTGCCGGCCTGCTGCGTAATGCCGAAGACATCGGCGATAGCATGACCGATCGCATTGGGATCATCGAACGCGGCAAGCTCCACCAGCCATGTGCCGTCTGCATAATTTCGGTGCATCTGTGCCGCAAGCCGGAGTGCGAGCCGTGTCTTGCCGATTCCACCGGGACCCGTCAGCGTCACCAGCCGCGCGCTGGACAGGATGCCGCCGGCCTTGGCGATATCCTTGTCACGCCCGAGAAAGCTCGTTGCCTCGGCAGGTAGATTACCAGGCGCAGCAATCGCGTGCATCGATGGGGAAATGCTTTTGTCCAAAACGTCCGCGGGTGGCGATCCATCGCTGCTCACGCTGGCAGGCCCCTGTCGCACTGCGCTGGGCACCACGGAGCGGTTGAGCTGTGTACGATTCCACTCTCGCAGGAGGTCGCGGTGTAGTATTTTGGTCTGCGCATCGGGCTCGATGCCCAATTCTTTGGAGAGGAGTTCGAGACAAGTGCGATATTGGCGGAGCGCCGCGCCCCGTCTGCCCTGCTGGGCATATAGCTGCATCAGGGTGAAATGAACCCGTTCTTGCAGAGGATCGGCGGCAAGCAGGCGTGTTGCGATGTGAATGCCATGTTCGAGCGCACCTGCAGAGAGGTGATGATCGAGCAATTTCGCCATACCATCTAAGGCAAGTTGACGGTACCGCTGACGCTCCGTCGCTGCCCAGCTTTCAAATTCCGGTGCCGCTACCTGAAAGCCCTCAAGGAATTCACCGCGGTAGAGTTCGATGGACCGCTCCAGATTCTCGACACCCGATTTCTTGATGAGATCCTCGAATGCCCTTACATCGATCGTGAGAGCGGCCGGCGCGAGACCGATCGTATCCTCGTGAGCAATCAACGCGCCCGGACAGGCGTATGACAATGCCTTGCGCAAAAGGCTCAGCGCCTGGCGAAGGCTGTCGCGGGCCTGCGCCTCGATGTGGTCGCCCCACAGCAGCGCCGCAAGCTTGGGCCGCGCCTGTGCCTCCCCCTCGTGCAGCGCCAGATAGGCCAGCAGGGCTGTCGTCTTTTTGGTGACCAACGGAATGGGCTCTCCGGTGTCCATCTGGAGCCGGAAACCGCCGAGAAGTGCGAGGTTTACCTTCGCCATATCCGCCGGCCCTATGGCTCAGGATGCAAAAAGCACCCGGTCCGACGATTTTGCGAATTTATCACGCTCGGGCCGACAGGTCCATTACGACCGGCAAGTAGTCTGCGTGCGAGGTCAGGGCCCACTAACACCAATGGAGATCACCATGTGGAACCGCTTGTCGATCGCAGCCGCCGCAGCCTTCATGATGGGCACAATCGGAGCCAACGCTACAGAACTGCCGACGTATGAAGTTATGGGTTTTCCGATCACGCCGCATCAGTTCGCGGCAGTGGGTCCCGCCAACGCGCAACAGGAAACGCCGGCGGCTGGCATATCCGCGCCGGTCCTGACGCCGCGTCAAGGGGCACACGATGAGCAGACCGCCAGCAGCGGAGGACGCGCAATTACAGCGCTGGCCCTCTCCCCCGTTGTTGCGATTGACCCCGCGCGGTAGATCGCGCTGTCGCGTGGCGGCTGATCTTCCAGCAGCTACCGCGCGGCAGTCGCACTGCGTGATCTCGCTGCGCTCCTTGCCGGCCAGCGAACTGAGAGGGCGGACTATTTCGGAGACTTCAAGCCCAGAGCCTTGAGGTCGTCCGAGCAGGCATTTCATACCGGCGGTTCCACCGTCCGTCGAAGTAGCTGATCGCAGCCTGTACGCCCAGGAGGATAGTAATCGACCCGCTCCGCCCAAACAATCACTGCCGCGTGAACGAGACCGATTGGCGCGGCCACGAAGCCATCCCGAAACAAACTCGGCCTAGCGTGCTCACTGACCTGCAAAAGGAGCGACGGCCATGATCGGCGCAACTCGGAATCGCAAAGGACGCAAGCTCGTCATCGCAAATTCCCTGGCCGCCGCGGCTGTCTTATTGGTCGTGGCCGCTGCTCCCCGGCCCGTCTCGAGTGCCGCCCTCGGCAGTGAATGGCAATGTAGCAAGTCGGCGTTTGTTTTGACGACGTGCCGTCCAACGTCTGAAGATGATGTGACGCGAAGGCCGCTGGCTGAAGCGCCGAGCTTAGGCGAACAGACCGGCGCCGGCTTGGGTGAACTTCACGTAGATGTCACTCTCGAGCAACTCGAGCCAGCCCCGCTCGATCGCGAACTTGAGGCCGGCACGATACTCCGCTGCCGTGGCCTTATCGCCGAAATAGGAACAGGCCGTTGAACTTCTCGATGTAAATCCGGCCTCATGGACCGGCCCCGTTGCGGGCGAACCAAGCGGGAGGAAACTATGAGTGAAATCGACCGGCGTTCTGCTCTGATGCTCGTTGTCGCGACAATGGGAACTGCTCTGGTTGCCGCCGATCCAAGTGTGGCTCAGCCTTACCGGCCCGATGAGGGCAAGGAGTTCGCCCCAGGCGTCCGGCTAGTGGAGGTAAGCGAACGCGAAGCGATGCATGGGCGCGACTCCGTACTCCCGGCCTATAAGCGAATTCAGGTCGTTGACATAGACTTCCGGCCGAAGATAACGCTCAAAGATGACGCCATGCGAAACGACGTGGTTTGCCAGTGCATCGACGGCGAAATGCGCCTCGATCATCGCGATGACCACCCGTTCACGGTCAAGAAAAACGACGTATGGACTTGTGTCAAAGGTGAACCAGAGGACACTGAGAACATAGGCAGGAATGCCGCTATCATGCGAGTCATCAATCTCATACCCGCTTGAGTTACGTTCCGAGCCCGCCCAGCACAGGCTCGATTTCAATTGCAGGTTGACCCTGCTGCAACGGAGCGAGGTCCGCCCTGCTCAAACTGCGAAACTCAGGATGAGGAAATCTGGTCCGCTCTGCCTCAAAAGCCGGACCTCCATGACACGAGCCGTGACTTCGCCCAACAACGGACACGTACGCCTACGGGCGGCCTACTTGCCCTCGTTCCATATGTCGGTGGCGAGCTTCCAGTCATTTCCGACCTTTTCCCAAACAACGACGTACTTTCCAGTCACTTCCTGCGGTGTCGGTCCTTTGGTCTTCAGAGCAAACGTGCCGATCTCGCGTGCCGCCAAAGGGCCGAGCGACTTCACGTCAACAGTTGTAAGCTTCGGGTCGCCGACTTGATCCGCCATGCCTTTCCACATCACTTCGATGGCGGCTCGGCCCTGCACCATCGAGGAGCCGGGTGGCATCGCGATCGCATCAGCGCTATAGAGCGAGCCGATACCAGAGAAATCGCCCTTGTTGAAGAATTCAATAAACTTGGTGTTGATCGCCTCAATCTCGGGCTTCTGGGCCAAAGCCGGAGCCGCCAGCGAGACCACGAATATCATCACCAGTACGATGTTGCGCATGATCATCTCCAACTCAATGTACGATTCGATTGCAGCGCGGGTGTTGCCCACAGCGAAGGCGTCGAATGCCACATCCCAGACCGGGTTTAACAAAACAGCAACTCCGGGGAATTACCGTAAGAAATATTGACGAACTAACTGCGACGTGGCGCCCTAGCCAACTCACTCGGTCCTGGGAGCGACGAGAGTGATTGCTCCTTGCCGTGGCGGCCCCGCCCGGACGAGATGACGCGCTGTATCGCCGGCGTCGAGATGAGGAGCGAACAGCGTTCCCATCTTGGTTGACGTCCGAGTTGGGTCACAAGCGGCGGTTGATGTCAGCGAAGACCGGCGTCTGCTATACTCCTGACAGCGGACCTATCCACCATGCCCAGTAGTCCGGCCGCGATCCGATCCCCAATCCGCCCCCGCGCGCTGATCGGGGCCATGCCCACGATGGTTACGCGCAGGGACCACGTAAATTTCCCAAGTGTCGACAACTAGGCGCACCGGTTAAGTGGTCAGGTCTTGAGCGCCGCACCATGACACCGAAGCCAAAACAATGGGACGAGCAGGAAGTCCGACGATTGGTCAAGTTGGCCCGGGCAAGCGTAGGCGTATCGAAGATAGAAGCCGAGCTGGGCCGTCACGCCGGATCAGTGAGGCGAATGGCGCGAACGATGGGGATAATGTTGAAGAAGTAGTCATCGAGCGACCTTTGAGCAGCGCCAACGATCTACAAGCCAACACCCTACCGGGTCGGTATTGAGCCCGGCGGGAGATGACCACCCGGTTTGGCTTCAGTCAGATTTGGTCCGTGCAGCAATCTCTTTGACCTTTGTCAACGTTCGTTCGAATTCAGATTTGAGATACTGCTCGTGCGCCAAGTCTGTTGGCTTCACCAGAAAAGCGACTTTCACGTAAAGGCGGTTCAACAGCGAAGCAATTAAAAGATTGTCCGAGTGTTTCGAACGGAGTGCCGTAAGTTGTCGACGCATCTCGGTGAGAAGCGTTTCGTGGTCCGGCTGCTCACTCATTGAAGCTCGCGCGACTATCCAATGACGAAGTCGCGGCACCGAGTATGATGGTGCCGCGACTTCGCTGGGGTGGACCGGACAAGGGCAATGTCCGGTGTGCGCAAGCCTAGTCCTCTGGAGCACGGCCGCAATCACGGTCTGGGATTAAGCTTGATGTTCGTGTTGCGAGTTAATTCTGGAACTGTGCGCTAAGGCGAACGATAAGATTACTGTTGATTATGCGCTGCCCGGCGCGGGGCCACCAATGTTGAGCGCAGCGTCGCAACTACCCGTCCGCTGCTACGCTGAGCTGCCGCACGATTTCTTCCCTGAGGTCTTGCGTCCCCCAATTCGTGCCATCGCTCCTAACGATCCTTTTGGCGCGCTCGAAGGCTTGGCTTTCGGCTGCATCGTCGCCTACGCGGACGGTGACCTCAGAATGAAATGGGCAGACGGCGACGGCACGGGTTGTCTCCAGCGCGTAGTGCACACATGCGGTGAGATCGTCGGCATAATCTTGAGCGGACATCTCGGGCCTCATTATGCGGCGCCGGATGGGTAAGGCGAGGCCCGGATTGCCTAGGAGCCCGGGCCTCATACCCTCAGCCCTTATTCGCGACTTGGCGACTGATCCCAAGAAGCGTGAGTTGTTTGCCAGATTGGCCGATCACCTTGCTGTGCTCGCATCCGCAGTGGAGCAGGCTATCAGTGAGAGCACGGGCAGCAGCATCGCACCTGATCAGCCGACCAAGCCGTAAAATGTGGCCGCCAGCTTTTGGTCCGATGCTCCAAGCTCTATCTCGTAAACAGGTCGAGAATGCCTATTACTTCCTGAATGCGTTCGTGTGAACTTTGCCTGCCGAGCAGAGGCGTGGCGGCCCAGGCGGCCCGATTTGGCTCCGTGAAGTGGAGTATGATGGCTACCGCCTCCGCTTTGGAGCGCGACGGCGACCGCGTGCGCCTGATCACGCGCGGGGGCTACAACTGGGCCAGCCGTTATCCATGGATCGTGAAGCCGCGCGTAAGGTCCGCCAGAAACAGTTCGTGCTCGACCGTGAGGCGGTCGTGCTCGGCGCCGCGCGAGTCGTCTTGCTCGGTTACGACATGCGCTTCGTCGGCGGCCGCGAGCACTGCCACGATGAGTACAAGGGAACGGCGCGGGACGGCGACATCTATCAGCGCGAGTTCCTACCGGGCTTCGCCGGCTGGGATGAAGCTGCGCGCGCGGTCGGCGTCGATGTGGTGAACGCCACCGAAGGCAGTGCGCTTAAGGAATTCCAGTTCGCCAAACTCGATGAGGTTCTAAATGGCCTATGATGCGACCAAGGATCCTCTGCAGACGTCTCGTGGCTCCGCGTTCAACTTCGGCAGCCTCGGCCGGGTGGTCACGCCGAACGACAACACCGATCTGGACCCCTATGCAAAGAGCCTGGTCGTCACTGCCGCGGGGAATCTGGTGATTATCCCCGTACAGAATGACGATGCGGCTCCGATCACATTCACCGGCCTTTCCGCTGGGCAGGTCATCCCCTACCGCGTGCGCCGGGTGAAAAGCACCGGCACGACCGCATCTGTTGCGACGATTGACGTCTGATGCGCCTCGGTCTCGACCTCACGCTGCCGTCGTTCCCTGTCCTTGGGATAGCGAGCGCTCCCGCGTGGGTGCTGCAAGCTGGCGGTGTTCCTGCGACTATCGATGCGAACTTCGCGGATGGCCTCTATTGGGGGGCTCCGCTGTCGAACATTTTGAACTGCTCGCGCGCATCGTCGGGCTATGCACAGACGAGCAGCGGATTGCTCGTTCCGTTCTCGAATAATGTTCCTCGCATCACGGATCTAGGATTGCTGGTCGAGGGCGGCCGAACGAATTCGCTGATCCACAATCTGACCTTGAATACCGCCTGGTCGAGACAAAACGTCACGATAGATGGCACCATCGCGGCACCAGACGGCAGCTCCGCGAATTTGTTCGTGCAGAATGCGGGGACTTTGCCGTACTTCGTTAAGGCAGATCAGGGCGCGAACGTCGTAGCCTATACGAGCGGTGTCACTTACACCTGGTCAATCTACGCGAAGGCGACGCCGGGTCACAGCCAGCTGTTCTTTGAGAAGCCGCACAACACGCCATTTCCTTGGGCGTCCGCTGTTCGAGCCAATCTGTCGACTGGCGTGATCGACCAACTGTCCGCCGGGATGACCGGCAAAATGGAGCCACTTGCCGCCACTTGCCAACGGGTGGTACCGGATTTCTTTCACGGCGACCGCAGCAGCGACGCAAGCAACCGCTCCCGGGTTCGGGGCGCTCTATTTCGACAATTACGGAAACTCCACGGGTGACGGTTCGACTGGATTTTATTTGTGGGGTGCGATGATGGAGGCGAATGCACCCCACGCGTCGTCGCTAATTGCAACCACCACGGCACCCGCGACAAGATCGGCCGACAACATGACCGGGGCAGCCGCGATGCTGGCCTCATACGGTGAGACGGGATCGTTCCGGGTTCATGGCATCAGCTCGCCGAGCAGCTTTGGCGGCTTCTTCGCATTTAACGATAACTCGCCTTCCAACCGCGTGGATTTGAGATCGAATCAGGGCTTTCTCACTAACTGTTTTATCAGCGCTGGCGGATCGGACCGCTACGGCTCTGGTCTCTTCGCCACGGCGTTCAACGTCGTTACAAAAACCGCTGTTGCGTGGTCTCTAGGCAATGCGCGGTGCGCGACAAACGGCACGCTCGGCAGCGTGGACACGCCGACTGCCGTACCGGCCACGGCGTCGATCACCACAGCTCGCATCGGCAACTTCGACACAGGCTCATTCCATCTCAACAACTACGTCAAGCGGGTATCCGCCTGGCGCGGCATGCGCATAAGCGATGCCGAGCTGCAATCGCTAACCACTTAGGGGCTGCGCGCTATGAAGCTTCATCTCGTAGAATTTGCTGATGAACAAGCGGCGATCGGCGATGAGATCATTAGCCAACTTTACACTCCGCCCATGGATGGCGGCGGCTACGTTATCCCAGGCGGGTGGGACTCCGATACTTGCTTCCCCAATGAAAGCGTCTACGTGTCGCAGGCGCTGCAGCCAGGGTTCTGGATGATTATCGCAAAGGCGAATTCCGACACCACACTTGCGCAGCACTCCGCCTGCCGTCTCGCCTGGGACAACGAAAGCGCGGTGATCCTCGGCGGCACCTATACCGGCAACGACATGTCGGCGCTGTTCGTTTCGCCCGTGCCAGCCGGCGCTTACAATCCGTGGAACGGCGCAGCGCCGGAGTAGCCCGCTCCTCTCAGGGCAGCGCGCGAGGTGGCGGCTCGAACCTGTCAATTTTGTGGGGGCCCTGCCAAAGCTCTACCGCGCGCCAATCAACAAGTTGCTGGGCGCGCTGGCGTGCGGTTTCCTCGTCTTCACAGAATAGGTCGATGCGGCCAGCAATGTGACCTTCCGCATCGATGATATAGGCTCTGAAATCCAGCATGGACCGGGGCGTTGCCATTTGTTCCCGATCGGCCTTAGAGCGTTCGGAATTCTGAGTCCAGCCCTCTACACGAGGCTTTCCACTGGTGCGCCCACTCCCTTCAGGACTGCGAACTGGGCTGCGCAGGAAGAAAGACGCCCTTATAAAGCACGACCTTCAGCAGGCGCGCTTGGCGGCGCACCGAACTGACGCGGCGTCCCAGAACCTGAGCTGCCTGAAGTGCGCTGGCTCTTTCCCTGGCCAACCTTGCCAGCAAAGCCATCTCTTCGACCGTCCAATCGCTCTTTGTCGAATCGCAGTGCATCATGCGAAAGAAGGTGCCCGGCAAAAGTTAATGACCGCTAACCATCTCGCGCCTTGCTTCCATCGCCTCAGAGTGTCGACCGCTGCCTGGGGACTGTTCATAACTTTGGCGAGGGGGAAGCCGCTGCCAGCCCTCGAAGTCGTAGTCCCCCATCCAGCTGAGCACGACGTTGCCGCACGCTGAGCAACTGAATGATTTTACTCGCCTTACAAACGAGTGCCATTGAACGGCGCTGTAGGCTTGCCGACATTTGGCGCATTGAAAAGTAAGTCGGGTCGATGCGTTCTCGGTCATGCGAGCCAAAGCAGACTGATTGCCACTTGTTCCCGGTTCAATCCACCCGCGGCTAGGAAAGTGGATAGCGGAAACGGTCTGTTCCACTTCCTTCAAGGGTGTAGTTCGATGCCTCCACGGGCATTTTGCAGGTTGCGCAGTTGAAGTCGCGACCAAATTCGTTCGTGAATACCTCGAAGCCCTCGGGAACTTTGAGGAACTCGTTATTGAACTGGCTAAGCTCCACGAGCTCAGCGTCGCCGGTCTTGCCACAAAGGGGGCACCGTAGGTGTTCGATCCAAGTTTTCATTGTTAGAGCGTGTCACGATAGCGCAGGACAATCCGGTCAATTTTGATCACTCACTTAAGTCTGCGTACGGTTTCTGATCCATCCACTCACCTTCAAGGAAGCGCCGGGGCGCAGGCCGCCTTAAGGGGTCGCATAAATGGGGAGGAGGATCACCAGGAGGGCCAGCGACAAGATGAAAGTTAGAAACACCGCCAATGCGACTGGATGTGCGACGCGCGGCTTCGCCGGTTTCGACATTGGAAACGCTCTCTATGTGCAATGAGCCGGTGCTATTTGGTGGTCTAATAGCTCGGTGTGGTTCAAAAGGTCGGTTGCCGCAGTGAGGCCGAACCAGCCCAATGCACTGCGGTCAAGGCGGCCCTAGCGCCATCCAGAGGATCGTGAGGAGACCAATAGCGGCTATTGTCCAAGCCAATACATTCATCATCCAGGTGGGGCGATCGTTGTCCATTGCCCGCTCCTCCGGTGCAGTTCGAAGTAGGCAACTGCTCGCTTTAAAGAGGCTGTTTGACCTAGGTCAAAGGAACAACTCTCCCTTCAGGGCTTGGCGCGCTGCACCTCCATCGCCTGCTCGACGTCGTTGGCCAGCTTGGTCAGGTGCTCGGCCAGCCTCGTGTACAGCTCTCGTTTTCTGGGGTCGGTTGCTAGGTCTCGAACTAAAGTGGCTTCTGCTGCGTCTGTGCGGAGTTTTTCAAGGCTTGCCTGCATGTCCTTCATGGCTAGGTCTCCCTTCCGCCGAGGGCGAGATTTTGCCGGATGAGCGGCTAACCGTCCACTCCCTTCAAGGGCGTGGAAGTCAGTTAAGGGCCCATCAGCAGACGCGTCCGAAGGGAAAGATGCGGTCAAGTAAGCAGCCTATCTGGTCAATAAAGAGCGGGAAATGCGAGAGAGGCTTCGGCAATCGGACGCGCTGGTAAAGCACGTGCGGCCGATCCTCGCGGGTCCAAACCCGAAAGTGCAAGTCGCCGCGATTGCCCAGCTTCTCGCTTGGTTGCCAGCGGCAAGCACCGGTGACAGTCTAAGGCTGCCTCTCGGGCCGCTTTCTGCTCTGAGCGATTGTTATTAGGCATACACGACGCCCGCCGCAGGAGCTGGTAATTGCGCTGCTAGTAAGTGAGGTCGAAAGCAAGGCTGTGATCTTCGGAGGTGTTACGGAGGCGAACCTGCCGCAGGATCTTAAAAACTCGCGCCGATCGTCGTCTTCTGGAGAGGACATTGCGGCTCCGATGATTTTTTTGAAATATCTATTAGTCGATTAAAGAGTTGAGCAGTTCAATCACGAAATGTAACCAAATCCCGTGTCGGTATCGGGCACCCGCCGGCGCCGGCATCGAAATCTTCCCGAGGTCCGGTGCGGGTCAAAAGCGGACTAACAGTTCGCTCCCTGCAAGGGAGTGAACCGTCGGAGCCCGCGATCGAATTCCGCTCCTCCTGGCAAGAGGAGCGGCGTCTGCCCGTGAAGTCCCTGGGTGGAGCAGTAAGAATGTGCCGGCGGCGTTCTTCAAGGCTGGGGACGCGGTGGTGGCTCGAACCGCTCGATCTTCTCGTCGCCCCGCCATAGCTCGACAACGTGACCGTCAACAAGCTGCTGGGCGCGCTTCCGGGCGCAGTCCTCGTCTTCACAAACGAGGTCGACCCGGCTGGAAATGTGACCGTCTCTGTCGACGATATATGCTCTGTATTCTTGCACCTTGCGCTCTGGTCTGTCCCGCCGTCCCGACGGGCATTTTAGAGCGCTTCAAAACTTGGCGTCTAGGCCATTCCTTCAGCGGGACGCTCGCTCGCTTCAAGGGACGGCCTCTAGCTCCCTCCAGGGCGCTTATCTGATCAGGTCGACCACGAGGTAAAGGATGTACCCTGCCGAGCAGGCTATCCAAACAAAGATCGCAATGAGAAACCAGTCGCGCTTCTTGGTCATCGGAGCGTCCCTTCGCGAAATCGAAAAAGGCACGCACGCAGTTCAGGAACTAAGAGGTTTTAGCGAACGACGCCGGCAGCATCGTCCTTGCTGGGGACCAGCCAATCAACCGCGAGAAGGCAACCTTCGAGGACAAGGAAGGCGGCTAGGCCTCCGAGCCAACCGAAGAACACGATGGCAAAGGTTGCGAGCATGAGAGCGCAGAAGATGTCGGCGAGTATCTTGGCCGAGCGCTCGCCTCGGGTCTGGTCTGACGTGAAGTAAGGCATTGGAAATGCTCCTCGGGGGCTCGACGTTAGTCATAAGCACGGCGTCCACTCCCTTTAGGGAGGCGAGCCTTAGTTCAGCTTTTGCCGCAGTGTTTTAATGATCTCGCGAAGGTCGGCCGCATATGCTTCGATAACGCGCCGAATCTCGCTCTGCCGCGCCTCATCGGCGGCCCGCGGCGACTGCTCCGGCTTGTCTGGTTTGGCGTCGGCCATGGCGCTACGCCATCAGCTCGGCGCTGCAACCTTTGATCTAGCTCAATAGATTCGACCGAGAGCGGCGCCGTCACGTCCTCAAGGATGAGGGTAAGGAGCGATCAGCGCGTAGAGCAGCGCGGCGGCGAGGATCGCCAGCCAAACGAGAGAGACAGAGAAGCATGCCCGGTGCCAGTCCATGAGGCGGCAGCCCAGCAACTGACCGGCGGCGGTACCGTTCGGGTCACTGCGGGCTGCCGAGCGCCCGGGTCCGGGCATCATGTTCATTGACTTGGACAAGCCATGATGATGGCGCTTCGGCGTGTGGGCCGAGGCATATCCTGACGAACCGGCTACAAAATCGCCAAACCAAGTGCTGCTGCTTTCATGAACGTATCCTCCTCTGAGAAGAACCCTACCCTTTTGTCCGTGTTCCTTTTTGCCCCAGCTTGCGCTCCACCTTCTTCCGGCTGCTGCCGACCTTCTTGACCGCCTTCTTCACCGCCGAGGCCGAGCGGCCCGTCTTCTTTGCCTCGTAGTCAACTTCGTATTTCTGTCCGCCCGCCACGCGTGCGCGGTCTTGCTTGCGACCGCGAGCGGTCTGTTTCTTTGCCTTAGCCATACTGCACCTCCATGCGCTGCAAAAAACGCATGGCGATTCAGTTGGTTCCTTTTTCGACTCCAGCTCCGCCGCACGGCTGGAACGAATCCCCGCAGAAAGATTCGAAGCAAATGAGCTTGTTGCTTGGAGTTGTTTGGTGGCGTCCCAGCGTCAGCGGAAGTCCCCGGCGATCGGCGTCAAGGCACCTTTCCCGGGCTTTATCGAGCCGGCCTTGGCATCCTCCGTCGAGAGGGTACCGTCCGGGGAGCGGTGGATTCACGAGATCAAGTTCGACGGTTATCGCGTTCAGGTTCACTTGGCCAATGACGCGGTCACCATCTACACCCGGCGCGGCCACGACTGGACCAAGCGCTTCAAGAAGGTCGCCGAGGACGCCTGGCACATCAAGGCGGGCTCGGCGATCATCGACGGCGAGGTTGTCGTCCCGGCCGCTGACGGCACGACTGATTTCTCGGTACTGCAGAACGAGCTGAAGGGTACCTCCTCCAAGATCGTGCTGGTGGCATTCGACCTGCTCTATCTCAACAATCGAGACATTCGCAGCCTGCCGCTTGTTCAGCGCAAGGCCGAGCTGAAGAAGATCATTTCCGGCGCCGATTTACAGTTCAGCGAGAGTTTCGAGATCGACGGCCGCGAGATGTTCGCGCATGCCTGCAAGCTCGGTCTTGAGGGTGTCGTCTCCAAGGTTCGCGATAGCGCCTATAGCAGTGGCCGAGGCAACAGCTGGGTCAAGGTGACCTGCGCACAACGTGAGACCCTCACCATTGCCGGCTTCGCTCTCGACGAGGGCAAATGGGACGGCGTGTATCTCGGCCGGCGCAAGGGCGATGATCTGATCTATGCCGGCAAGGTAGACCATGGGTTCGACAAGACATCAGCGGCCGAACTGCGGAAGCGCCTGGAGCCGCTGCGGCGCAGGACGCAGCCCTATGCCAAGCGCATTGCGCACAAGGGCATCTGGGTCGAGCCAAAGTTGCTCGCAGAGATCGAATATCGCACCAAGTCGGCAGAGGGAAAGGTACGGCATCCCTTCTTCAAGGGCCTCCGGGAGGACTTATGACCCGCGTCGGCCCCAAGCTTCACTCAGAGAAGCGGGTGTTGCTCGCCATGCGGGGTACGCAGAACATCCTGGCACGCCACGTCGACGAAAGAGCTACGATCGACGCCTTGCTTACTGTGCTGGATGACGAGGAGGTCGTCGAGGTCGCGGGCGCGGCTGCGGAACCTTCTCGCGGAGGCACCCACCGGTCGCGCCTGAGGCTCTGGGCCGGCTCCAAAAGCTCATCCGACTATCATCGCAAAAAGCAGCCCACTCTGGTCATCCGTCCTTGTAGCTCCCTGAGTTCTGAACATACTTCCGCCTCCTCGACTGCGTTAAAACGCCAGTACAGTTCTGGGTGAGCTGGAAAAAAAAAAACGACGTGACGTGCTGCTCCATCCTCACCTTTAGGAAAGTTTCGCAGGCTCAAAAACCATCTGAGTCCCGTTGAATGTTAGCTCGCCCTAGCGCAGATGCGAATCGCTCTCAGGCGGGTGCCATTGCATTTGATATGGAGCGCCAAATGGATTCCACGCTGGGCGACAAGCTCGCGGAAGAGCAGATCACGAAAAGCTTGGAGGAGCAGTTATTTGAACTGGTCAACCCAGCGCGCGAAGAGGAAGTCGGTCCTTTGGCCCCGCCGGCCAGCAGGAAGACGTCTCGCGCCACGCAAGCAACGATTCATGGCTCGGCGGGTTGGCGCTACGTGGTTTTCGGTTCTCTATTGGCAGCATCCATTGGTGCCGTTGCCTGGCGGTGGTCACCCTCCGTTGATAAGGCGAAGGTGCCCCCCTCAGAACCGGCCCCTTTGACACAGGCCCCGCCGCACGCCGCCGCGCCGACTGCAGTTGCCCTGTCTGCCGAACTTGCGCGGCAGCTCCAACCGATGGTGCGCGATATCGCTGCCTTGAGGCAAACGGTCGAAGAGCTCGAGGTGAGACAAGAACAATTGGTGCGCGACAATGAAAATCTCATGAGCCAAATCAAGGCGAGCCGGGAAGAAATGGCGCGTAACAACACTACCATCGACCAGATCAAAGCGACCCAGATTCAGATGGCGCGCGACAGCCAAACGCTTACCGAGCGGCTCAACGCAAGCCAGGAACAACTCTCACAGGTCATCGCCAACGCCTCAGAGCCAAATGTGATGCCTGAAGAGCCAAAGGTGAGCCCCGAAGAGCCAAAGGCGATGTCCAAAGTACCACTGCCGCGTCCGCGGCAGTCGGCCAATGTCGCCCAGACGCAAAAGCCGGCGCCACCCCCCGCGCTGCCCCAAGTCAAAAAGCCGCAAACATCATCGGCATGGCCCTGGTCACTGCGCTAGAGCGATCGGAACCGATCAACCGGGCCCGGCGAGTGCCCGATGACCCCTCTACATAGCTCTGCTCGTTCTGCTCGGCGGGGGTCAGCGGGGCGATGTTTGCAGGTCCTCGCGCAGGCCCTCTGAAGCAGGCGGCTCGAAATAGATCAGGCACGATCTCGCCTTCGAAAGGCGCCATGATGATCCCATCCGGCCGGCGAGCCAGTAGCCGCTCGAGGTTTGTCTTACGGAGATGCAGAGGCAGAGCGCCCACGTCGTCACCGCCCATCGCAAGAATGTCGAAGGCGTAAAGCTGAGCTTCGTGATCATGCTTGCGGCTGTGCAGCGCGTTGAAGTCGGAGACCCCGTCCACCCCAAGGATCACGGCCTCCCCATCGATCACAAAGCGCTTTTGCCGGTTCTTCAGCACCGCCTCAGCAATCCGAAGATAACGCTTCGTCCAGTCGGTGCCGTTTCAGGAGAGGAGGCGCACGCGTTCGTTCTCCCGGATGACTAGCATCCGGTAGCCGTCGTGCTTCACCTCATGAATCCAGTCCGGCCCGTTCGGGACTTGCTTGGCTGCTGTGGCAGTACGCCATGCGCATAGGCCGAAGGTAAGATTTCCCGCTAAGAGTTGGGAACAAGTGGCAATTTGATGAGCTGGATCTTCGCTCTGGTGTCCCAACAGCCCCCCTGAAGCCGGAGCAGACCCCAACGGCCTCAGCTCCCGCCGAGCCGAGGCCGTTCATTAGTTTAAGCTGGCAATCGTCCCGCGCGTCTCGAAGTAGAACGCTGCCGGGCTCGAAATGAATGTCCCGGCAGCATTTATTCTCAAACTGAGCGCTGAAATCCCAGTTGCACTTAGTCTAGCAATGACCGTGCCACAGGTTGTGACAGGAAATAGCAAACGGCTCGAGCGGTACGTTTGTAAGGAACAGAAGTAGACTGGTCGGCCGGAACATGCGCCCGCGTGTCAGCATTACTGACGCATGCCGCGCTATTTCTTCCATGTGACCCACGAGCGCCACGAACCTGACCTTGAGGGCGAGGAGCTGCCCGACAAGCACGCCGCTTGGCATGAAGCCGCGGTGACGGCTGGGCAGATACTCCAAAGCCTCGACGGGAAGCTAACCCCGGACCGTGGATGGCGGATGGAGGTAGTGGACGAGTTCCAGAACACCCTCTACGTCCTCCACATCCACGCCGAGAAGCCGAAGTAAGACCGCTTCAGCGGGCGGCCTCCGGCCCGCTCGGGAGATCTGGCATAGAGGAACGACTCTCCGGCCAGCAGGATTGGGATCTCGGTCTGTGGCGCGATCTAGACGTGCCATCCACCCGGGACGGTCCGTCGTCATACGCGCGTTTGGCGATGGGCCGGTTCTCGCATCGGCGCAATCTCTTCTCTAGGAACTACCGGCAAGCCTGGGGCTTGGTGCGGTGCTCCGGTTCAAAGCCCCCCTTGATGCCGGAGCGTCCCAACGGCCCCAGCCGCCGCCAAACGCTGGGGCCGTTTTTCTGCCTCGGCGTTTGGCGTCCCCTGCAAATTTCGGCATTGAAGCCCCCTCGCCGCTGCGGGGCCTTTCTTAAGGAGCCCGCATATGACCACACAGGCAATGAACCTGTACCGTTGGTGCTTTTAAGCGTGGCGTTGGTCCCGCTATTCGTCGGTGCTAGCGTGGTTCGCACTGAGGTAGTTTAGATGAAAGCCGCTAGTCCCATCCAAACAGCCATCGCTGCTGAAGGGCGGCCACGCCTCAGGCCGACCTGCCTAGCCTAGATAAGACACGTCCTTTGCGCGCGAGGCCAGCTCAGCCTCGATTTTGTCGATCTCGGCTTGATTGCTCGCAATAAAGTCAGCGAGCTCGTCGCGAGACATTTCGGAGAGCGATTTATGTTGGGAAGCTTGGTCCTTGCGCGCAGGAACAATGTGCCCTGCCCTATCCAGGACCTTGATTGAAAGATCAGCTCGGACGCGAGCACTGATGCTTGCGTCCTGGAGCAGCGACTTCGCAACCCGATAAGCTAGAGGCGCGCCGACCACTGCAAGGTCAAGTTGGATGGATTCTGAAATTGCAGCAGCGACCGCCGGCAGCCGCATTGTCTTATAGACGGACTTCGGGTGGTATCCGGCGATTTCGGCTGCTTCCTCAGGCCGCCGTCCTTCATTGACGATAAGACGCACCAATGTGCGCTGCTGCTCGGATAGATCATAGGCGGCGATTGAAGGCATCCATGTCTCCTTAGTTCTCGCGAGCGGCATTCGCAGCGGCGATCAGCCGGCGCAGCGGGACACTATTGAACGCGGCATTCTGGTTCTTCAGCGGCCGCTCCAAAAGATACGCCGCGACGTCGGGATTGAACCATGCAGCCTGGACGATCTGGTCGGCGCTCTCCCGGTTGGATGGAAGCAACTCGAGCATCAATTTGAACCGCTTGATGAGCCCGCCACCGGCAAGGTCTCCTTTGAAATGGCGCACAGCCAGTTGTGCCCATCCGGGAATTCCCATCTTCTCCGCGGTGTCACTGCCAACAGTCGCTCGCTTCTCCGCTTCCTTGAAGTACGACAGGATCTTGTGAGCTTGGCGAAGATTGTTCATCTCCTCGGGTGAATAGACCTTGGCGAGAATTAGCTCGTTGTCCTTGAATTCGCGCGCCAGTCGCGCGAAGTGCACCTCGAGCGTGTCGCCCACTTGGCGGGTACCTTGGACCTTGTCAGCGAGAACCTCGGACACGGCTGCCTTCCAGCCACGCACCGCTTGGGGGTCGTTCCTAATAAGCGCATTGATCTCGTCAAGCTTGGCTTCGGCGCCGTATTTGCTCCCAAGGAGCTTCTTCGCGA
Organism: Bradyrhizobium sp. PRIMUS42; assembly: GCF_023006515.1. NCBI lineage: Bacteria > Pseudomonadati > Pseudomonadota > Alphaproteobacteria > Hyphomicrobiales > Nitrobacteraceae > Bradyrhizobium > Bradyrhizobium sp. PRIMUS42. The sequence goes on along the minus strand of NZ_JALBGZ010000026.1, from coordinate 2,092 downwards.
CATCGCGGGGATCCTCGCGAAGCAGCGTGCCGATCGCGGAGCGATCGACCTCTGTTTCGGTAAACTTGCGGTTTGCTCGGGCGGCTTCGAGGTCAGCTCTCGTTTGCGCTGACATCTGCTCTCCGCGACGCGCGGACGCAACGATGTCGTCGAACTCGCCTCGAACCGCCGGAAATTGCCCAAGGATATCCGCATAGTTGCGAGCCCACGCGTTCGCCCTGATTGAGTTCACCGTACCATCGGCGTTAAGGGCTGACCTGGCAAAGTCGGAGCGCAGATAATCGCGCAGAGCCGCATGAGCATCCGGCGCCGCGGGCGAACCCTCGAGCGCCCGCGTCAAGCTGGCCGCCTTCTCCGGCGTAGCCAGGAAGCGGCCTGCAGTAGCACTCGGTGGCGTACCGCCACGATTGAGGTGGCCATCAGCACTCTGGCCGCCGCGATCGAGCTCGCGCGTAAAGCGCGCCGTTTCGTCGTTTCGCTCCGGGCGGAAGCGCTCTGCGAAGCGCTGATAGTTGGCATTAGCTTCCGAATAGCCAGGTGCATCCTCCAGGGTCCGGTTAATAGCGCTCCGCAGCCGGCCTAGGTTGTCGGCCAAATCGAAATTGCCAGACGCCTGCGCGCGCTCCTGAGCCGGGCCAATGAACTTACGGAGGTCCGCCAGGTTGCCGCCGAGCGCCGTTCCGGGCCCACCGACATTGACCATTTGGCCGCTCTCCGGCGGGTGCTCGACCATCTGCGGACGGAGGGTGTTTAGCCGACGCATGAAGTCCTCCGGCAGTACGCCAGGCGTCAAGCCACTGGCGTTGGCGCGGATCCGGTCGATCGCCGAGAAGATAGTGTCGGCCGGAAGCTCATCCGAGCGCCCTGGCGCGTTGTCGAACAGCCGATTCTTCTCGGCGCGCGCCGGAACGTAGGTCCTGTCGACGAGAGCCTCGTCCAGTCGACGCGAAGCGTTCGCCCTTACTTCGCTGTTTGCAAGCGCGCCGAACGGTTCTCCCTGGTCTGCTCGAATTCGGTCGATCGATCGGCTCGCGTCTTCCCTCTGAAGGATCTCATTCTCCGCGGCACCAATTCGCCCATCTCGCGCGTGCGCTGCCCGGCGCATTACTGAGGCTAGGTCGGCCTCTGGATCTCGCATGGCTTCGATGCGCTCGGCCGCGGCGCTCTTCACGTTCTGATCGCGCTTGATGAAGTCTGGCGCTGACTTGAGGCGCGCTCCCTGCTCTGCCGCAATGAGTCCCGGATCTCGAGAGAGAAGCCCTGAAGTCGGCATGGCCGAATTCTGCAACGGCGAAACGCCTTCTTCTGCCGGCCGCGCCAAGGCCGCAGCGTTCTCGCGGATGTCTTGCGCCAATGCGCGGGCCGAGCCAGAGGCGGCGTCTTGGATCTTGGTGGCGGCACGATCGACGTCAGCGGTACTGTACGGCGCCCGAGTGTTCGGGTTGAGCGGGATCGGCGCGGGAGCAGAGCTGAACGACTTAGCGGCAACGTTTCTGAATGCGCCGGCAATGCCCTCAGCGGCGCCTTGGATGGAATTGGCGCCGACTGCGCCGACCAATGGCGCGACAATGTTCGCCACTTGCTTCAGTATCGTATCCCCCACGACGGCATGCTCGGGGACATAGTTGTCGGCAGCGTTCACAGCCACGCCGGAGCCCATGCCGCCGATCGTGTCGCCAACAAAAGTCCGCGCAGGCGCCTCGCTGTACGGCCGGGATAGATGGTGAAGGGCGCGCCCGACGACCGTGTTAGGTCGCGTAGTTGCGGCGGCCACCTGCGGGGCGCGCTGGGCCAGCATGGCTCCGGTGCCGACGGCTTGGGTGCCGAACCGGCTGGCGTCGTAAGCGAGTTTCTCGCTGCGGGACATCGTAGCCGGGTCGATGCCCGGCAGGACCGAGGTGGCCTTCTCGACCAGCTTGGACGCCGGGATCGCGGGCGGGATCTCGGTGCCGAACAGCTTGTTGATGCCGCCGGTGACGAGATTCTGCGCGCCGGCAGCGAGGTCGAACGGCCCGGTGACGATGTCGGTGAGGCCTTTGCCTACGCCCTGTGCGCCGACGGTGAAGTCGCGCACGGCGCCGCCGACGCTGCT
>NZ_JALBGZ010000269.1:0-7726 GCF_023006515.1 Bradyrhizobium sp. PRIMUS42 | reverse complement strand
TCCTTGGAGTATCGCTTGAGCCCACGCAGGATGAGGCAAGAAGGCTGACCAAAAGGTTACAGATAGTCCACCGTGCTCGCGTAATGTGCTTGAGCAGCGAACCGGCAGGTTATGCGGCGTCTCCACCAGGACCTCGATGAAGACGCGCTGGGCCGCCCATTTGCAGGCATTGTCGACGAGATTGCCGACCATCTCCTCCAGATCCTGGCGCTCGCCGCGAAATTTTGCCGACGGATCGGCCTTGGCTTCGACCACGATGCCGCGATCGCGATGGATCTTCTCCATGGTCCGCCGCAGCGCCTCGATGGCAGGCGCCACCTCCGTCACGGTCGCGACCACGGAGACCCGCGCGGCGATGCGCGCGCGCTCCAGATGGTGGGCGACCTGGTCGCGCATCACATCCGCCTGCTCCATCACCTTGGCCGCGAAGGGATCGGCGACGTGGGCGCCGGCCTCGTTGACGATGACCGAGAGCGGCGTCTTGATCGCATGGGCGAGATTGCCGACATGGGTGCGCGCGCGCTCCACGATCTCGCGATTGGCATCGATCAGGGCGTTGGTCTCGCGCGCCAATGGCGCGATCTCGACCGGGAATTCGCCCTCGAGCCGCTCCGCCCGCCCGGAGCGGATGTCGGCGATGGATTCGGAGATGCGTTTGAGCGGCGCCAGGCCGAAACGGACCTGGAATACGGTCGTCAGCAGCAGCACGATGCCGAGCGCCGTGAAGGTGCCGCCGAGATAATAGTCGAAGCTGCGCGTCTCGTCGAAAATCTCGGTGTCGTCGCCGGCGACGCTGACCAGAAACTTGCCGTCGGCGCCGAGATCGACGGGACGTTCGACCATGCGCAAATTCTGTCCCTCGGGCCCGTCGACATAAGCGAGCCGAATGCCGGCGGCGGTGAGCTCGGTGCCCTGCTCCTCCAGCTTTGGCAGCTTCTTGTCCCAGAGCGAGCGCGAGGAGCGCACTTCCGGCTTTTCGGTGTCGGTCCGCGTGATTTGCCAATACCAGCCCGACAGCGGCAGCTCGAACAGGGGCTCGCCAAGCGATTGGAACTGACGGTCCGGCGGCTCGTCGGGGGTCGCGACCTCGGCGATGAGGGTGCGGAGATAGAGATTGAGCCGGCGGTCGAAGGCGCGCTCGGTGGCGCTCTTGTAGACCGACGACAGCACCACGCCGGTGATGGCCAGGATTACCACGAGCCAGGCGGTCGCCGAGAGGAACAGGCGGTTCGCAAGCGAACTAGCGCGCATCGGAATGATCCCGGGAGGCGCAGGATGGCGGGGCGTCAGAGCTCATGTCCGGACCAAGGCCCCTGTCGGGCTGCCCGTCAAGCCCGAACGCGTCAGGCGGCCGGCGGGGTCAGGAGATAGCCGAGGCCGCGGACGGTCTGGATGATGTCGACGTCGAGCTTCTTGCGGATGCGGCCGACGAAGACTTCGATGGTGTTGGAGTCGCGGTCGAAATCCTGGTCGTAGAGGTGCTCGACCAGCTCGGTGCGCGAGACCACGCGCCCGGAATGGTGCATCAGGTAGGCCAGAAGCCGATATTCGTGCGAGGTCATCTTGATCGGATTGCCGGAGACGCTGACCCGGCCGGTCCGGGTGTCGAGGGTAACAGGGCCGCAGCTGAGTTCGCTCTGGGCATGGCCGGTCGAGCGGCGCAGCAGCGCGCGGATGCGCGCCAGCACCTCCTCGAGGTGGAACGGTTTGGGGACATAGTCGTCGGCGCCGGCGTCGAAGCCCTGCACCTTGTCGCTCCAGCGGTCGCGCGCGGTGAGGATCAGGACCGGCATGGTACGGCCATTGCGGCGCCAGGCCTCCAGCACCGAGATGCCGTCCTTCTTCGGCAGGCCGATGTCGAGCACGACGGCATCATACGGCTCGTTGTCGCCGAGATAATGCCCCTCCTCGCCGTCGAAGGCGCGATCGACGACATAGCCGGCGTCCGTCAGCGCCTTGGTGAGCTGGCGATTGAGATCGGGGTCGTCCTCAACAACGAGCAGGCGCACGCTTCTCTCCAGACATAGGCCGCATCAACACTGCACCAGATGAGCAATTCCGGCGTGAACCCAATATGAACGCCGGGAACCGGCCGCGTTACTTTTTGGTCATATACGATGAGTCTGCAGCCAACGCGACTGCGCCCGCCCTGCGACCGGACGAGCCGGCAGCAGGGCGGGCGCAATGTGCCGCATACCGCGGCGCGCCGGAAGGTCCGCCCTTCCCGTGAATTCAGCCGTCAGGTCCGGAAGAACACGAACCAGACGACGGCGAGGATCAGGATCGCAAGTCCGGTCGAGATGGCGAGCAGCGCCGCCACCGAAGGCCCAGGCTCGCCCTGACGCGCCTCGGTCGGAGTTTCCACGATCTGATGCTGCTCTCGCGTGGTTGCCATGATGACCTCAATCTCTGGATGTCGCTTTCGATAGCCACGACCTCCTCGCAGCCGATGTCCGAAGCCAACGCGTGATTGGATATGATGTTCCGGCTTTTGCGCTCGGATCGGGGCAGCGGCAGCAGGCCCGGCGGCCGGTTAACGCAGTTGCAAGATTCAGCAACCGACCTTGCTTTGATTCGTTGTTCCCCGATGGTATCCTAGTCGTCTGTCCCTGTTGCGTTTGGAGTAGCCCATGGCCCCCCGCGCCAATTGGAAGGGTTTTCTGCGTCTGTCGCTCGTGACCTGTCCGGTCGCGCTCTATCCGGCCACTTCGGATACTGAGAAGGTCTCCTTCAACCAGATCAACCGCAAGACCGGCCACCGGATCAAGTACCTCAAGGTCGACGCCGAGACCGGTGACGAGGTGACCTCCGAGGACATCGTCAAGGGCTACAAGGTCGACACCGACACCTATATCGAGGTCACCAAGGACGAGCTCGACGACATCGCGCTCGATTCCACCCACACGATCGACATCGACGAGTTCGTACCGAAGGCCGACATCGACAATCGCTATCTGATCCGCCCCTATTATCTCGTGCCGGACGGCAAGGTCGGCCACGACGCCTATGCCGTGATCCGCGAGACCATCCGCAGCATGGACAAGGTCGCGATCGGCCGCGTGGTGCTGACCAACCGCGAGCACATCATCGCGCTCGAGCCGCTCGAGAGCGGGCTGATGGGCACGCTGCTGCGCTATCCCTACGAGGTCCGCAGCGAGCAGGAATATTTCGACGACATCCAGGACGTGAAGCTGACCAGGGACATGCTCGACCTCGCAAAACACATCGTCGAGAAGAAGTCCGGTGCGTTCGAGCCCGAGCTGTTCGAGGACCATTACGAGACCGCCCTGATCGATCTGATCAACAAGAAGCGCAGCGGGATGCCGATCGCAGCCAAGGTCACGCCAAAGAGCGGCGGCAACGTCATCAATTTGATGGACGCGCTGAAGAAGAGCATCGCGAACGAAAAGGACGCAGCGCCCGCGGCGAAGGTGGCCAAGGAGACCGCCAAGGACACCAGCAAGGCAAAGAAGCCGAAGAAGCGCGTCGAGGGCCAGCGCGAGATGCTGCTGCCGATATCAGGCAAAGGCGGCAAGGACGCTGCGGCGAAGACGGCGAAGGAGGCCCCGAAGAAGGCCGCCGACAAGCCAGTGCGTGCGCCGGCGCGGGCGAAGAAGGCAGGCTGACAGCATCGCATCTGCAATCACGCCGTGATGTCACTCCTCGCGGATCGGGCGGCCTGACATGCCCTGGTCGACGGCGTTCGACGATCCCGTTCGCGTGGACAACAAACGCGAGCTGCTCACGCTTCAACAGGCGGCGGACTACATCATGCACCTGCCCGAGGACGCCCAGCACGAGGCACACTGGCAGACCGCCATCGAGACCTTGATCAAGGCCGCCGAGACGGGCGGCGGCTGGATGATGTTCGCCCGCATCGCCATGTTGCGCGCGCTGAACGCGGGTGGCCGGCGCGGATGAGCGACGGCCGGAAAACAGCCTCAACAATCCGTTAAGCGGCACCCCTCCCCGGTGCGGCGAGCGGCTCCTGGCGCGCTTCACCGCCCCTGCCGGCGAGGGTCCGCCGATTTGAATCCATTTGGACGCACCGATGGAACCTTAATTTAATGGATGCCGTCGTATGAGCGGAGGCGCGCTCGCCCGGGCTTAATTCTTTTGGCGCGCATAAAGACTTATTCGATCTATTTACGAGTCCGACGACGACGCGACCATACGTTGGATCGGATGAACAGGAGTTGGCAATGCGTTTGCTTAGGTCGTTCCTTGCCGATGAGAATGCAGCAACCGCGATCGAGTACGGCCTGATTGCCGCGGGGATCGCGCTCGCGATCGTCACCATCGTGAACAGCACGGGCGGCGCACTGCTCAACAACAAGTTCAATTCGATCGACGCCGCCGTGAAGTAACCGGCCGACCCGGCCGGATGCCCCCATCCGGCATCAGCGACATCGCCATCGCGCGCAGGCCTGCCGGTCGCGCCGGCCATGATCTGGGTCAACAGCACTGGCATCGCGACAGCTAAGCATGGAGGCCGAGTTTCCTCCCTGCCGGCCTGTCCATGCATCCAGACCTCCCGCACTCCCAGCTGGAAATCCGCCGCATCCGGCTCGACACCGGCCGCGAGAACGTCGTCGTCGTCTCCAGGCAGTCCAAGGCGCTGCGCGCCGAGATCTTCCGCGGCTTCAGCCGCGTCGAGCTTCGCCAGGGCGACTAGGTCCTGCTGGCGACGTTGCTGATCACGGACGACGATACGCTGGTGGCGCAGGACGAGATCGGTCTCTCCGAACCCGCGTTCCGGCGCTTTGCGCAGGCCGCCGGCACGCTGGTCACGGTCAGGCCCGCCGCGCCTCCGGAGAGCCTGGAGGCGGTGCGCGCCAAGATCCACGGGCGAACGCTGAGCCAGGCGGAGATCGGCGCGATCATCACCGACCTCGCGCATTATCGCTACTCCGACATGGAGATCGCAGCCTTCCTGATCGGTACGGCGAGCTTCATCACAAACCCGAACTTCTGTAAATTCGAATATTTTTGCGAAGGGCCCTCGACCCAGCGCTGGCGTGTTTTGCCCGTCGGGCAACACAGCGCTTAGTAGGCAGCATCGGCCGAGCCGCAGCGAAACACGGCTGCGTGAACTGCCGTTTCGCCCTGGCTTCCCGAAAATCAAGCGGCTCTCAAGAAAACCAGGAGCCCGTCCGAAGGCTTCAGCCAAGCTGGAACTGCCATCCGGGCCTACAGACGAGATCGTCTGCCGTTCGCCCCGGCATCGCGAAAAGCGTCACGATCCCGCCGCACGGCCTATTTCGATCACGTCAAGCGAGAAGCACACATGGCTGTCACAGCGAATTTTTCCGCCGGAATCCTCACCGTCCTGGGCAACGGCCACAACAACGCGGTTACGTTGGGCCGCAATGCAGCCGGGACGATCGTCGTCAACGGCGGCGCGGTCGCGGTCAAAGGCGGCCCCGCCACGGTCGTCAACACCAAGTTGATCCAGGCCTTCGGCCAGGACGGCAACGACATCATCACGATCGACGAGAGCAACGGCGCGATGCCTGCGGCGAACCTGTTCGGCGGCGCCGGCAACGATGGGCTGACTGGCGGATCCGGCGGCGACATGCTGTTCGGCCAGTCCGGCAACGACACGCTGCTCGGCAAGGGCGGCAACGACCTGCTGTTCGGTGGCTCCGGCAACGACGTGCTCATCGGCGGCGACGGCAGCGACCAGATGTTCGGCGAGGCCGGCAACGACCGCATGATCTGGAATCCCGGCGACGACAGCGACCTGATGGAAGGCGGCGAAGGCATCGACACCGCCGAGGTGAACGGCGGCAATGGCGGCGAGACCTTCGCCATCACGGCCAATGGCTCGCGCGTGCGCTTCGACCGCGCCGATCCGGCACCGTTCTTCCTGGACATCGGCACCACCGAGAACCTCGTGCTCAACGCCAGGGGTGGCGACGACGTCATCAGCGCCGCCGGCAATCTCGCTGCGCTGATCACGCTGACGATCGACGGCGGGACCGGCAACGACACAATCCTCGGCGGCAATGGCGCGGACCACCTGCTGGGCGGCGAGGGCAACGATTTCATCGACGGCAACCAGGGCAACGACACCGCCCTGCTGGGCGCCGGCAACGACACCTTTCAGTGGGACCCGGGCGACGGCAGCGACAAGGTCGACGGACAGGCCGGAACCGACACATTGCTGTTCAACGGCTCGAACATCGGCGAGGACATCACCCTGTCCGCCGCCAGTGGCGGACGCACGCAGCTCGCCCGCAATGTCGGCGCCATCACGATGGACCTCGACAGCATCGAAACCATCACCATCAATGCGCGCGGCGGTAGCGACAACATCGTCGTCAACAATCTGGCCGGAACCGATGTCAGGCAGGTCAATATAGATCTCGGATCAGCCGGCGCCGGCGACGGTGCGGCCGACACGGTGACGCTGGTGGGCACGAACGGCGCCAACGCGATTGAGGTGTCCGGCTCGGGCACCTCGGTTGCGGTCGCGGGACTGCCCGCCGCTGTCGTCATCACCAATGCGGAAGGCGCGAACGATGCGCTCCTCGTCGAAGGCCTCGGCGGCAACGACACGATCTCGGCGGCCGCGCTGGCGGCCGGACTCGTGCACCTGACGATCGACGGCGGCGCCGGCAACGATAGTATCCTCGGCAGCGGTGGCAGCGACACGCTGATCGGCGGCGACGGCAATGATTTCATCGACGGCAACCAGGGCAACGACACCGCCCTGCTGGGCGCCGGCAACGATATCTTCGAGTGGAATCCCGGCGACGGCAGCGACACCGTCGAGGGCGGCGCCGGCGTCGACACACTGCGGTTTTTCGGCGCCAGCATTGCCGAGACCATGTCCGTCGTGGCGAACGGAGATCGCGCGCTGTTGACGCGCGATGTCGCCAACATCACGATGGACCTGCACGGCGTCGAGCACGTCGATATCCATGCGCTGGGCGGCGCCGACCATATCAACGTGGGCGATCTGACCGGGACCGACGTGACGCGGGTGAACATCGACCTCGGCGGTTCGACCGGAACGCCCGACGGCGCCGTGGATAGCGTTTCGGCCGATGCCACCCAGGGAGCCGACACGTTCGGCGTCAGTGGCAATGCCGGCGGCGTGACCGTGTTCGGCCTGCATGCGGCCACCCACCTGACCTCCATGGACGGGGCCGATCAGCTGACGCTCAATGGCCTCGGCGGCGACGACGTCATCGACGCCAGCGGGCTTGCTGGCGGCGTGCTGCAACTGACGATCAACGGCGGAACCGGCAACGACACCATCCGCGGCAGTCAGGGCGACGACCTCATCAACGGCGGCGACGGCAACGACGTCGCGCTGATGGGCGCGGGCAACGACACGTTCGTCTGGAATCCGGGCGACGACAACGACACGATCGAGGGCCAGGCCGGCAGCGACACCCTGCTGTTCAACGGCGCCAATATCGCCGAAACCATCAACATCTTCGCGAGCGGCGCGCGCGCCGAGCTGACGCGAGACGTCGCCGCCATCACGATGGACACGCACGGCGTCGAGACGATCGCGTTCAATGCCCGCGGCGGCGCCGACAAGATCATCGTCGGTGACATGAGCGGCACCGACGTGACGCAGGTGAAAATCGATCTCGGCGCCGTCCCCGGCACCGCGGGCGGCGACGGCGCGGCCGACAACATCACAATCGACGGCACCGGCGGCGACGACGTCATCACGCTGTCGCTCAACAGCCACGGCGCGCTCGTGATC
>NZ_JALBGZ010000268.1:0-7737 GCF_023006515.1 Bradyrhizobium sp. PRIMUS42 | reverse complement strand
CCGGCTGCGCGCGCGCATCTTCTGGCTGCACGACAAGCCGCTCGCCAAGGGCGACCAGCTCCTGGTGCGCTGCGGGCCGAAGGAAAGCCGCGCAACCGTGGTCGCGATCGAGAAGGCGGTCGATCCCGGTGAACTCTCGAGCAGCGAGAACAAGGCGATCGGCCGCAACCATGTCGGCGAGATCGATATTTCTCTCTCGAATCCGATTGCCACCGATCCCTATACCGAGAACCCGCGCACCGGCCGTCTCGTGATCGAGGTCTCCGGGCGCATCGCCGGCGGCGGTCTGGTGCTGTCGGTCGATGCCGGCCAGCGCGCCCTGCCCGTCGACATCGTGCCGGTGGAATCGGCCCTGCGTCCCGACGAACGCTCCGCGCGTTACCGCCACAACGGCGCCGTGGTCTGGCTCACCGGCCTGCCGGCCTCCGGCAAGTCGACGCTGGCAAAAGCACTGGAACGGCGGCTGTTCACTAACGGCGGCTCGCCGATCTTGCTCGACGGCGACACGTTGCGCGCCGGGCTCAACAGCGATCTCGGCTTCTCCACCGCCGATCGCAGCGAGAACATCCGCCGCCTCGCCGAAGTTGCGACGCATCTCGCGCGTAACGGCCACATCGCCATCGTCGCCGCGGTCTCGCCGGCCCGCGAGGATCGCGCTACCGCGCGCCGCATCGCCGACACCGTATTCCGCGAGATCCATGTCGCGACGCCCGCTGAAGTGTGCGAGGAGCGCGATCCCAAGGGCCATTACAAGAAGGCGCGCGCCGGCGCGCTGGCTTCGTTCACCGGCATCGGCAACGACTACGAGGTACCGCAGGCCGCCGAGCTCGTGATCGACACCTCGGCACGGACGGTCACTGAGGCCGCCGACGAGATCGAGCGGATGCTGAAGACGACGGGCGTGCTGTTCGACGAAGTCGTGGACCTCGCCGCGAATATTTGAGCGGGCTTCCTCCGCTTGCACTGCTGCGTTCCCTCCCCTTGCGGGGGAGGGTTAGGGAGAGGGGTCCACACGGGGACTCTCGCCATCGCGAGCATTTCGCTCCATCGAATCCCGACACACCATTTCCTGGGCTACCCCTCTCCCCCGCAAGGGGGGAGGGAGCGCATTTGTGTGCGGCGCCAAGCTTGGCTCAAGCCTGTAAAACCAGCGACCTCCCCGACTTTTTCTTGACATTTTGACAAACCCCTTGGGGTCTTCTCACCGCCCCTTTTTTGGGGCTAATAGGGCCCCGAAAGCCGCCCTCTATGGGTGCATTTTGCTGCTGTCGGGTCAAAAGCAGCCAAAAACAGCCATTTCCAACAAGAAAGCCCATCATGAAACGCGTCGACGCCCACGGATTGAAGATCGCTCCCGTCCTGTTTGACTTCATCGCCAAGGAAGCGGCCCCGAAAACGGGGATCGCGCCCGATGCGTTCTGGGCCGGGGTTGCCGCCATCATCAAGGACCTTGGGCCGAAGAACCGGGCGCTGCTCGCGGTGCGCGACACGCTGCAGGCCAAGATCGACGACTGGCACCGCGCCAACAAGGGCAAGGCGTTCGACCTCAACGCCTATACCGCCTTCCTGAAGGAGATCGGCTATCTCGTCCCGGAGCCGGCGACGCAGAAGGTCGAGACCGCCAATGTCGACGAGGAGATCGGCAAGATCTGCGGCCCGCAGCTCGTCGTGCCCCTGACCAATGCACGCTACGCATTGAACGCAGCGAATGCGCGCTGGGGCTCGCTCTATGACGCCTTCTACGGCACCGACGCGATCCCGCACGACGCTGCCGAGAGCGGCAAGGGCTATAACAAGGCACGCGGCGACAAGGTGATCGCGAAAGCAAAAGCCTTCCTCGATGCGGCGGCGCCGCTGGCGACGGGCAGCCACACCGACGTCACCGCCTACAGCGTCGTCGCGGGCCAGCTCGCGGTGAAGCTGAAGAGCGGTAACGCCACCGCACTGAAGAACGCCACGCAGTTCGCGGGATTCCAGGGCGATGCGGCTGCGCCGAGCGCGGTGCTGCTCGTCAACAACGGCCTGCATGTCGAGGTCAAGATCGACCGCAGCAGCGCGATCGGCAAGGACGATCCGGCCGGCGTCGCCGACATGATCATGGAATCTGCTGTCTCCACCATCCTCGACATGGAGGACTCGGTCGCCGCGGTCGATGCCGAAGACAAGGTGCTGGTCTATCGCAACACGCTCGGCCTGATGAACGGCACGCTGTCGGCTGATTTCGAGAAAGGCGGCAAGACGCTAACGCGTTCGCTCAACGCCGATCGCAGCTACAAGACGCCTGACGGCAAGGGCGAGGTCAAGCTGCACGGCCGCAGCCTGCTGCTGATGCGCAATTGCGGTCACCACATGTTCACCGACGCGGTGCTGGACGAGAAGGGCGAGGAGATTCCGGAAGGCCTGCTGGATGCCGCCGTCTCGGGCCTGCTCGCCATTCACGACCTCAAGGGCAATTCCAAGGTCAAGAACAGCCGCACCGGCTCAGCCTATATCGTCAAGCCGAAGATGCACGGCCCGGACGAGGTGTCGCTGACCTGCGAGATCTTCGACCGCGTCGAGAAGATGCTGTCGCTGCCCGAGAACACGCTCAAGGTCGGCATCATGGACGAGGAGCGGCGCACCACCGTCAACCTCAAGGCCTGCATTCAGCGCGCCTCCAAGCGCATCATGTTCATCAACACCGGCTTCCTCGATCGCACCGGCGACGAGATCCACACCTCGATGGAAGCCGGCCCGATGATCCGCAAGAACGAGATGAAGGCGCAGGCCTGGATCAAGTCCTATGAGGACTGGAACGTCGACATGGGCCTGACCTGTGGCCTGCCCGGCCATGCCCAGATCGGCAAGGGCATGTGGGCCGCGCCCGACAAGATGGCGGACATGCTTCAGCAGAAGCTTGGCCATCCGCAGGCCGGCGCCACCACCGCCTGGGTGCCCTCCCCGACCGCCGCGACGCTGCACGCGCTGCACTACCACCAGATCAACGTCATCGCGCGCCAAGAGGAGCTGACCAAGGGCGGACCGCGCGCAAAGCTCTCGGACATCCTCACCATCCCGGTATCGAAGTCGAACTGGGCGCCCGACGACGTCAAGCAGGAGATCGACAACAACTGCCAGGGCATTTTGGGCTACGTCGTGCGCTGGATCGATCAGGGCGTCGGCTGCTCCAAGGTGCCCGACATTCACGATGTCGGCCTGATGGAAGACCGGGCGACCTTGCGCATCTCCAGCCAGCATCTCGCCAACTGGCTGCACCAGGGCGTGATCACCGAGGCTCAGGTGATGGAATCGCTCAAGCGCATGGCGGTCGTGGTCGACAAGCAGAACGCCGGCGATGCCATCTACAAGCCGATGGCCCCCGCCTTCGACGGCGTCGCCTTCAAGGCCGCTTGCGACCTCATCTTCAAGGGCCGCGAGCAGCCGAACGGCTACACCGAGTACATCCTCACCGCGCGCCGCCGCGAGGCCAAGGCGGCGGGCTGAGCGAAGTCACGAAACGTCAAAGGCCCCGGCTCACGCCGGGGCTTTTTTCGTTCGGGAAACGTCGCGGCAGGCCAAGGAACGGCCGCGCCGGGGATCGCGTTGTCCGGCCATCAACCAACGGGAGATGGTCATGGACTGGAATCGGATCGAAGGAAACTGGAAGCAGTTCAAGGGATCGGCCAAGGAGAAATGGGGCAAGCTCACTGACGACGACCTCAGCTTGATCGAGGGTCGGCGCGAGCAGCTCGAGGGCCGGCTCCAGGAACGCTACGGCAAAGCCAAGGACCAGGTTCGCCAGGACGTCGACGACTGGCTGAAATCGCTGCACTGAAGCAAGTAGACGAAGCCCCGGCTCACGCCGGGGCTTTTTGTTACACCAGTAGCCCGGATGGAGCGACGCAATCCGGGAGCAGGAGCGCTTGGAGCAAGCCCCCGGATTTCGCTGCGCTCCATCCGGGCTACAAACTACGTCCCCGCTAAAATACCGCGAGATATTTCAGCAGCGAGACGATGCCGATGATGATGACGATCACGCGTGCGATCTGTTTGGCACGGCCGTCCATCGGCAGCATGTTGATGAGATAAAGTACGAGAATAACGACGAGAAAAGTGACGAGTACACCCACCAGCATCGCGAGACCCCCTTCAGGCAAATTGCGACCGTTGCTCTAACGCCTGTCTCCCGCACCGGTTCCATCGCAGCAACCCACTGCAACTTCTAGTAAATACGTACTTCTACGATCAGCCGATCTGCCTAAAATTTTACCCTTTCCCCTTCAGATGCGGAAACCGTTTGGGCTCTGGGCCGCAAACGCATGCGATTGCCGATCTGCCACGCCCCCGTTTGTCGATGTTGCCGGGCGTCCTTTTGGGGCTTTGTAAATGGGAATTGGGGGACTTCGATGCTGAATCGTCTGACCGTATCCGCGCTGCTGAAGGCGGTGATCGCGATCACATCGGTCTGTGTGGTGATCGCACTGTCGCTCACCGCCTACGAATCCTGGGATCGCCTCAAGACCGCCAGCCGCATCTCGCAGATTGCGGACACCTCCGCCGATCTGTTCAAGGCGATGCACAATCTGCGCACCGATCGCTCGACCACGACGCGGCTCCTGAACGCGACCGAGCCGCTGGACGGCGAGATGGAGAAGTATCTTCGCGCCCTGCGCGATGCGCAGATGCCCGCGATGGCACGCGCGCTCGAGTTGTTGCCGACCTTGGGCTTCCCCCAATCGGGCACGCTGGTGCCGGAGCTGTCGCGCCTCTACAAATTGCTGGTCGAGGAGCAGAAGCAGTTCTGGGAGGACGTGGCCAAGCCCAAGGACCAGCGCCGCGCCGGGCTGCCGAAGGAATACATGGAGACGACGCAGGGCCTGCTCGACGTGCTGGACAAGCTGTCGAACACGCTGGCGGCCACCGTCAACCACCAGGACGCCACGATCGACCAATTGCTGTCGATCAAGCAGAGCGCCTGGCTGCTCCGCAACACCGCGGGCGAAGCCTCGCTGATCGTCTCGACCGGACTTGCAGCCGGCAAGATCACGCCGGAAGGCCGCTATAACTACACCCAATACGTCGGCGGCACGGCGGCGATCTGGAAGGCGCTGGAATTGTCGACGTCGGGCATGCAGTTACCGCCCGCGCTGGCTTCCGCGATGGCGGGTGCCAAGACCGCTTACTTCGAACCTCAATATCTGACTCTCCGTGACCGGCTCGCGGACGCCCTGGTCAAAGGCGAGAAGGCCGAAATGACCGCCAACCAGTGGAGCCCGCTGACGGTTGGCCGTATGGCCAGCGCGGTCGCGGTGGCCGAAGCCGCGCTCGACGCCGCCAAGGTCCACACACAAGAGCAGCGCGGTGCAGCACAGCGCGCGCTCATCGTGCAACTCGTGCTGCTCACACTCGCCATCAGTCTCGCCGCGGGCGCGATCATGCTGGTCAGCCGCCGCGTCATCACCCCGCTCAACACCATCCGCGACGCCATGCTGAAGGTCGCCGGCGGCGACCTTGCCGTCGACAGCGGTTATCTCGATCGCCAGGACGAGATCGGCGCGCTTGCCGGTGCGCTGGAAAGCTTCAAGCAGCAGGCCACCGACAAGCTCAAGATCGAAGAGCAGGAGCGCGAGCGCAATGCGGGGGCTGCTGCACGCCAGCGCGCCGTCGAGACCTATGTCGGCGAGTTCGAGGGCGCAGTGCGCAAGACGCTGGGCGAATTGAGCGAGGCCTCCGGCGAGATGCGCAAGACCTCGGGTGACCTCTCCGCGGTGTCGCGCCAGACCAATGATCGCGTGCAGATCGCGGGTAAGGCCTCCAACGACGCCTCGATGAGCGTCGACAGCGTCGCCGCGGCCGCCGAAGAGCTCTCGGCCTCGATCAACGACATCAGCCAGCAGGCAGCCCATGCCGCAGGCATCGCCGGCCGCGCGGTCACGCAGGCACGCGAGACCGACGGTACCGTGCAGGGCCTCGCCAAATCTGCCGGACGCATCGGCGAGGTCGTCGGCCTGATCAACACCATCGCACAGCAGACCAATCTGCTCGCGCTCAATGCCACGATCGAGGCGGCGCGCGCCGGCGAGGCCGGCCGCGGCTTTGCCGTGGTCGCCTCCGAGGTGAAGTCGCTGGCAAGCCAGACCGCCAAGGCGACCGAGGAGATCTCCGAGCAGATCGCCGACATCCAGAAGGTCGCAGGCGACGCCATCAACGCGATCCAGACCATTGGCGGTATCATCGGCGAAGTGAACGAAGTGGCGACCGCGATTGCCGCCGCCGTGCAGGAGCAGGGCGCGGCGACCCAGGAGATCACTCGCAGCACCCAATATGCGGCCCAGGGCACCAAGAACGTCTCGGACAATATTACCGGCGTCAAAGCCGATGCGGACGCCGCCGCCGCAGCCGCCGACAACGTGAAGCAGGCATCCGAGATGCTGGAGACCCAGAGCCGCCAGCTCGGCCATGAGGTCAGTGACTTCCTCGGCAAGATCCGCGCGGCGTAGGGAAGTGGGTCAGGCTTCGGTGCGCGCCACAATCTCCCGTGTCATCCCCGCCTACGCGGTATCCATAATCACAGGGCGTGGTTTGGCGCGAGCTGGTGACTCCAAATCTTCGCCAAATATCTCCCTGTGGCTGGATCCCGGATCAGCACTCGCTCCGCTCGCTTGTCCGGGACGACAATGAGATTGAGGCACAAGCATTAGGCGAGCTGTCGTCTTGGCTTTGGCCGGGACGACGGTGCCCCTACTCCTTTGCCACCACCGGCACCTGACGGAACCTCGCGCGCACCGAGTCCGGCAGCGGCGAGAAGTTCATCGCGACGCCACGGCGGTCGTTGGCATTGCGGCTGGCGACCACGAGGCCGTCGGCGCCGGCGACGATGTCGCCCTTGCGTAAGGTGGGATCGTCCTCGACCTTGACCGATGCGAGCCCGGCCGGATCCTTGCCGTTGCAGGTGCAGCCCGCGACGATCTCGTTGCGATAGCGGAAGGCGTTCGGCAGGTCGGAATAGGATTTACCGCTGTCCGTGGTGGCGTCGTCGATATTGCTGCCATAGACCAGCGAGGTTTCGGAAGCCGGGCAGAAGCTCTTGCAGGATTGCGCCTTGCTCTCGGCATCGTTGCCTTGCGCCGGGAAGTAGCGACCATCGCAGCCACGCACGCAATAGGCCGTGCCGCCGCCATAGGACGCGCGCTGGCGCGGCACATCGTAACGCGGCATGTCGTCATGGGGAAACGGCGCCCGGATTTGCGGAGGTCGGCCCCCAAACGCGCCGAACAGCGCCGAGAAGAAGTCTTCCGCATGCGCCGACGGCGTCAGCGCAAGACCGGAGAAAGCAACGGCGAACATTGCCGCCACGCCAACGGCCAATTTGCGGATCGAGCGTTTACTCATGTGACCTCACTGAACTCCTAGTTCACCGACGACGCCGAGATATTCAGCGCCTGCCGCCCCGAGGGCATTGCCGTCACGGCCGGGCGCTTGCGCACGGGGTCGCCGCCTTTGGCCATCAACGGCGCGTTCTTCGGCAGCACCACGACCTTGGCACCGACATTGACGCGGCTGAACAGGTCGATGACGTCCTCATTGGTCATGCGGATGCAGCCCGAGGAGACGAACTTGCCGATTGTGGAGGGATCGTTGGTGCCGTGGATGCGGTATTCGCTGGAGCCGAGATACATCGCACGCGCGCCGAGCGGGTTGCCGGGGCCGCCGGCGACGAAGCGCGGCAGATAGGGCTGCCGCGCGATCATCTCGGCC
>NZ_JALBGZ010000267.1:0-7757 GCF_023006515.1 Bradyrhizobium sp. PRIMUS42 | reverse complement strand
GAGCGCCAGCCCGACCACGATATCGGTCCCGACGCTGCGGTCCCGCAATCGCCGCGCCAGCCGGTTGGCACGCGCGTTGAGCGCGGCGTAACTCAGCTCCGTCTCGCCGAACACCAGCGCGATTGCTTCGGGTGACCTCCGGACCTGTGCCTCAAACTGCGCGACGATTCCATTGCCCGGCTCATCTCGGCGCGTGTCGTTCGCCCGTGCGAGCAGGACGACATCCGCGGGATCGCGGGCCGCAATCATGCCGACCGGTCGATCGGCATCGATGCTCAGTGCTTCGATCAGCCGTACAAAGGCTCGCTGTAGCCGCGCGACCTGCGCCTCGTCGAAATGGTTGCGCTGATAGTTGAAGACGAGGCGCAGACGCTCATCGACGCCGACGCTTGCGAACAGCGGATAATTACTGGTCTCGACGATCCGCGTCTTGCCTGCCTGGATCCGCCGGTTCGTCCCGATCAGCGCGTGGTCAACCGGATAATTCTCGAATACCAGGATGCTGTCAAATAGCGGCCGCCCGGGACGCCCCGCCAGCCGCTGGATCTCATAGAGCGGCGTCGAGCCGAATTCGCGCAAGACCAGATTGCGATCCTGCAACGCGCGCAGCCATGCTCCGACTTTCTCCTGCGGGTTGACGCTGTCAATGACCGGCAACGTGTTGATGAACAGGCCGACCATCTCTTCAGCACCAGCGAGTTCAGGCGGCCTGCCCGACACGGTGACACCGAAGCAAACCGTTCCCTGCCCAGTATGCTGTCGCAGCAACTGCGCCCATGCCGCTTGCACCAGCGTATTCATCGTGATCCGCTCACGCGCCGCAAATGCCTGCAACCTTGCGGTCAGGGCAGGATCCAACTCCAGCGCAAGCATACCGTGGCCGGACGATTGCGCGTCCGTCCGTTCGATCAAGCCTTTCGCTAAAAAACTCGGCTCGACCAGCCCAGCCGTCGCATCGCGCCAAAACGCCGCCGATGCTTCGCTGTCGCGGCTGTTCAGCCACGCGATGTAGTCGCGGTAACGGTGCTGCAATGCCGGCAGAGGCCCGTCGCCGTTATGCTGCATCACCTCGGCGATCAGCCGCGCCGAACTCCACCCGTCGAGCAGGATGTGATGATGCGTCCAGATCAGCCAATGCCGGTCTTCGCCGAGCCGGATCAGCCGGACCCGCTGCAAGGGCGGCCGTGACAGATCGAACCCGGCGGCCTGCTCCTGCCGCGAGACGTCGGCCAGCGCCGCATCCAGTTGCGCTTGGTCCCAAGCCACACTTCGCGCCCGCCAATCATCCTCGATAAAGGGCACTTCGGCCCGCCGATAGACGACCTGTTGCGGCGCTCCGGACAGGTCTCGCCAGACAAATCCGGTCCGCAGCACCGCATGGCGATCACTGGCCGCCTGCCAGGCGCGGCGCAGTTCTCCGGCATCGAGGCCGTGGATCTCCGCTGCGACCTGATTGACGTAGAGCCCGCTATCGCCGTCATGCATCGCATGGAACAACATGCCCTGCTGCATCGGCGACAATGGATAGATGTCCTCGATCTCGCGCCAATCGAGCGCAAGCCTGTCGAGCTCGGCCTGACCGAGCCCCGACAAAGCCACGTCGGATGGCGTCAGGCCGCAGGCGCCGCCGGTACAGTGATCGACCAGCTCACGCAATGCAGCCTCGTACAACGCGGCCAGTCGCTCGACCGTCTCGCGCCGATAGCGCTTGCGGCCGAAGCCGAACGACAGCCGCAACCGGCCATCGCGCACCGTGCCGTTCACGCTCAGCCAGCGTCGTAGCGGGCCCGATGCATCGCGAGACGGGCCAGCGCTTTCCGCGGCCATCGTGAACAGCGCCGCCTCGTCGTTACCGCTGTCGATCTGGCCGAGATAATTGAAGGCAATCTTCGGCTCGCCAATAAGCGACAGCGCCATGCGCTGCTCCTCGGAGCCAAGATGGCGCAATACGCCGTGACCCAGCCCGCGGCCGGGAATGCCGCGAAGCTCCTCCTTCACGGTCTTGATCAGGAGCGAGCAATCTTGCGAACCGCCGGCCAGCCCTACAGGAAAGGCCGTCGTGAACCAGCCGACCGTGCGCGAGAGGTCGAGATCGCCAGACAAGTGCTCGCGGCCATGCCCCTCCAGCTCAACGAGAACGTCGTCTTGCCCACTCCACCGCCAGACGGCGCGTGCGAGGCCGGCAAGAAGAAGATCATTGATCTGCGTGCGATAGGCCGAGGGCGCATCCGTCAGCAGCCGCTGAGTCCATTCGCTCTCGAACGACAGCATGACCTCATCGGCATCAGCGATACGATCGATGCCAGCATGATCATCGTCGCAGGGAATATCCGCATTCGTGCCGCGGCCGGTCCAGTACGACAGTTCCGCCGCCAGTTCAGGCGATGTCGCATAGGCCTGCAAGCGCTGTCCCCACAGCGCGTAAGCGTGGCTCTTCGGCGGAAGCGCGATCGTGGCGTCGCCCTTCGCAAGCTGCGTGTAGGCCGCCGCGATGTCCTCCAGCAGAATGCGCCATGACACGCCATCGACCACCAGATGGTGGATCACGATCAGAAACCGCTGGCTGCCATCGGCGACGTTGACGCCGACGGCCCGCAACAGCACCCCGCTGGAGATCGACAGGCTTGCCTGCGCCGAAGATGCCAGCGCCGTCACGGCATCACGGTCCGCCGCGCGGCGGACCCAGAGCAGCGCGTCCACGGCCGGAGCAGCGCCGTGCTCGGCATGCCAGCTCCCCTGACTCTCCTCGAAGCGGAGGCGGAGCGCGTCATGATGATCGACCACGGCGGCGAGTGCGCGCCGCATCACGTCCCAGTCGAGGCGATCTCTCGACTGCAACAGCACCGCCTGGTTCCAGTAATCGCGATTTCCCGTGTCTTCCGCAAAGAAGCGGGACTGAACGGGCAAGAGCGGATGCGGACCATTGACCTGCCCCTGATCAGCCAGCGTCCCGCTGCGCTGCTCGGTCCGTGCCGCGAGCGCCAGCGATTCCAGCGTCTGGTGCTGAAACACGTCGCGGGGTTCGATCAAATATCCGGCGCGCCGCGCGCGGCTCACCATCTGGAGCGAGATGATCGAATCGCCGCCGAGCTCGAAGAAATTGTCGGCGAGGCCAACGACCGGCCGGCCGAGCAGCTCGGCCCAGATCGCCGCAAGGGCCATCTCGGACGGCGTGCGTGGCGCTTGATGGTCCGCATTGCCATGGGCTAGGTCGGGCGTCGGCAGCGCATGGCGATCCACCTTGCCGCTCGGCATCAAAGGCAGCCGCTCCAGCACCGCGATTCTCGGCGGCACCATGTAATCGGGCAAGACGGTCGACAGCGCCGCCCGCAGGGCTGCCTCCTCCTGATCGCCGGGGCCGCTGACGTAACCAACGAGCTGGCGGCCGGCTCCGACCTCTCGCGCCACCACGACCGCAGAGCGAACGCCTGGCTGCTCGAGCAGTCGCGCCTCGATCTCGCCGAGCTCGATGCGGAAGCCGCGAATCTTGATCTGATGATCCGCGCGCCCGACATAGTCGATCGCACCATCCGAGCGCCAGCGTGCCAGATCTCCCGACCGATAGAGCCTCTCGCCGGCCTCGCCGAATGGATCTGGAATGAAGCGCTCCGCCGTCAGTTTTTCTCGCCGCCAGTAGCCCCGCGCCAAACCTGCCCCGCCTATGAACAGCTCGCCGGTTACGCCCGCCGGAACCATGTTCAGATCGGCGTCGAGGATGCGAATCGTCACGCCGGGAATGGGTCGTCCGATCGGCACGCGCGCCGCACCCTCGTCGCGACAATTCCAGTAGGTGGCGTTGATCAGGGCTTCGGTCGGACCGTAGCGATTGTCGAACCGCACATCGGGAAACGCCGCGAGCACGCGCGTCATCAATTCAAGCGACAGCGCCTCGCCGCCGGCAAACAGGCGCTTGAGCGAGGTGCAGCGTGCTGCGCCGGGTTCGGCCACGAAATGCTCGAGCATCTGTGGCACGAAGTGCAGCGTGGTCACGTCATGGGCGATGACGGCGTCCACCAGACGATGCGGTTCGCGATGCACCCCCGGAGCTGCGATCGCAAGCCGCGCGCCGGTCGCAAGCGGCCACAAAATTTCCCACACCGAGACATCGAAGCTGAACGGCGTTTTGTGCAGCAAGGTCTCGCCGGGATCGAGGCGATATTCAGCCTGCATCCAGCCAAGCCGCGCCGCGAGCGCGCGATGCGAGCAGGCCACGCCTTTCGGCACGCCGGTCGACCCCGAGGTGTACATCACGTAGGCCAGGCTATCCGGATGGAGCGCCGCATCGAGATTGCCGGCGGGCTCGTCGATGGATGCGCCCTCCCCGCCGATGATCCAGGCTTCAGCGCCCGCATCCGCGATCACCGACGCCAGATGCGACAGCAGCCCTTCTTGGGTCAGCAACAGCGCTGTTCCGCTGTCGCGCAGCATGTGAAGGAGGCGATCGGACGGATAGTCGGGATCGAGCGGCAAATAGGCGCCGCCGGCCTTCAGCACGGCCAGGACTCCGACGATCAGCTCGACACTCCGCTCGAGCGCTAAGCTGACCAGGTGGTCGCGACCGATCCCGTGGTCTCGCAACCGCCATGCCAGGCGATTGGCGCGCGCGTTCAGCTCGCCATAGCTGATCTGCCGGTCGCCAAAAATCACCGCGATGGAAGATGGCGAGGCCGCGGCACGGGCTTCGATCTGCGCGACGATGCTGTCGCCAGACGCCGGCGCCACCTCGACACTGCCACTCCAGCCGAGGATCTTCTGCGTCTCGTCAGCATCGAGGCCCTCGAGCGCGCCAAGCGGCCGAGATGCGTCCGCCACGATCCCGGCCAGCAGCCGCGACAGCGAGGTTTGCAGATATCTTATTTGATTGTCATCGAAGCGGCCGCGGTCGTAGCGAAAGCCCAGATTGATGCCGTCGGACTTGGCGAACACCGCCACCGTCAACGCATAATTGGTGATCGAGACCTGCTCGACCCGGCCGAACCGGCGTCCGCTTTCGCCCTCGTCCCGCAGCGCCTGATCGATCGGGTAGTTCTCGAACACGAGGATATTATCGAACAGCGCGCGCCCGGAGCGGCCGGCAAGACGCTGAATTTCATAGAGCGGCATCCAGCCGTGATCGCGCAAATCCATGTTGCGCGCCTGGAGGTCGCGCAGCCATGCTCCCACTTCGGTTTCCGGGTTTGCCTGATCGATGACGGGCAGCGTGTTGATGAACAGGCCGACCATGTCCTCGGCCTCGCTGATCTCGGCCGGCCGGCCCGATACCGTCGCGCCGAAACAGACCGCGCGCTGGCCGGTGTGACGGCGCAGCAGCTGCGCCCAGGCACCTTGCACCAGCGTGTTCAGCGTGACGCGCTCGCGCCTGCCAAACGCTCGTAGGCTTGCCGTCAGATCGGCAGTGAGAAGCAGATCCAGCGAGCCATGGCCGGATGCATCGTTGGTTGCCGGTCCTCCCAGCGTATCCGCGAGGAAACCGGGCTCCTCCAGTTCCGCTAGCGCGGTGCCCCAGAACGAGGCCGCCGCATCGCGGTCCTGCTTTTGCAGCCACTCGATGTAGTCGCGATAGCGGCCCCTCACGACCGGCAAGCGCTCGCCGCGTTCGTATTGCAAGATCTCGGCCATCAGACGCGCCGCGCTCCAGCCGTCGAGCAGGATATGGTGGTGCGTCCAGATCAGCCAGTGGCGTGCGTCATCGAGCCGGATCAATCGCACCCGCTGCAATGGCGCTTGCGACAAGTCGAATGCTCTGGCGCGCTCGGCTTGCGAGACGCCTGCCAGCGCGGCCCGGAGATCTTCGTCGTCGATGGCGGCCGCCCGCGCGCGCCAGTCTTCTTCCTCAAATGGCAAATGCGCAGAGCGATAGACCACCTGCTGCGCCGCCCCCGACAGTTCGCGCCACGCAAATCCGGTTCGCAACACCGCGTGCCGCGCGCTGACCTCGTTCCAGGCTGCGCGCAGCCTGCCGGCATCGAGGCCGCGGACCTCCAGGCCGATCTGGTTGACGTAATTGCCGCTCTCGCCATCACGCAGAGCATGGAACAGCATGCCCTGCTGCATCGGGGACAGCGGATAGATATCCTCGATCTCACGGCAGTCGATCGCCGCGACCAGCACGTCGAGATCAGCTTTCTTCAAGTGCGACAACGCGAAGTCCGACGGCGTCACGCCGCGGGCACCACCCGTGCAATGCTCGACGAGCTCGCGCAAGGCCGCAGCATAATGCTCCGCGAGACGTTCGATCGTTGCCCGCCGGTAACGCCTGCGGCCATAACTGAACGACAGCCGCAATTGTCCTTCGCCGACCTGGCCGTTGATGCTCACCCAGCGGCCAAGCGGCGCGCTGTCGCTGCGCATCGGTCCGGAGCTCTCGGGCGCGAGCCGGAACGGCGCGCTCTCTCCCATGCTGGAATCGAACTGGCCGAGATAGTTGAAGACGATGCGCGGCTCGGGAAGTGCATCCAGCGCACTGCGCTGCGCCTCGGTGCCGAGATGACGCAGGACGCCGTAACCCAGGCCGCGATTCGGAACGGCCCGAAGCTCCTCCTTGACGGATTTGACCAGGGCAGCGTCGTCACCGGAGCCGCCTGGCAGGCGCACCGGAAAAGCCGTGGTGAACCAGCCAATGGTGCGGGACACGTCCATGCCTGCGAAGATGTCTTCGCGGCCATGCCCTTCGAGCTCGACGACGACATCCTCAACTCCACCCCAGCGCGAGACCGCTCGTGCAAGCGCTGCCAGCAGGAGATCATTGACCCGGGTGCGGTAGGCGGAGGGCGCCTCCTTCAGAAGCCGCGAGGTCAGACCCACGTCGAAAGCCAGCAGGATTTCCTCGGCGTCGGCAACCCGGTCGATCCCACCATGATCATCGTCGCAGGGAAACTCGCCATGCGATTCTCGTTCGAGCCAATAGCCGAACTCGGCCGCCAGCTCATCGGTACCGGCATAGGCCTGCAGCCGCGCGCCCCAGGATGCATAGGGCTCGCTCCGCGCCAGCGCGGAAGCCGCATCTTGGCGGAGCTGATCGTACGCCGTCGCAAAATCCTCGAGCAGCACGCGCCACGACATGCCATCGATGACGAGATGATGCACCACCACCAGAAGCCGCTGGCTGCCGTCCACAAGGTCCATACCGACGACGCGCAGCAGCGGTCCGGCCAGCGACAGGCTGGCCTGGGCCGACGAGGCGACCTCCGTGACTTCGGCGGCATCGCGGACGTCGCTGCGAATCCGCAGCAGCTCCGACGTTGGCGGCATTGCGCCATAGGTCGCGCGCCAGACGCCATCCATGTCCTCAAAGCGCAGGCGCAAGGCCGCGTGATGAGCTACGAGAGCGGCGACCGTGCGTTCGACAAGTTTCCAGTCGAGCCGTGACTTCGGCATCAACAGAACGGCCTGGTTCCAGTGATGGCGGTCCCCTGCGTCTTCGCCGAAGAACCGCAACTGGATCGGCAGCAGCGGATGCTCGCGGCCCTCGATATCGCCCTCAGGGGCGACATCTTCCGCCCTGCTTTCGCTCCGCGCCACCCGCGCCAGATCCTGCAAGGTCTGATGTCGGAAAACGTCACGTGGCTCGATCAGCAGGCCCGCCTGGCGGGCGCGACCGACCAATTGCAGCGAGATGATGGAATCGCCGCCAAGCTCGAAGAAATTGTCCTCGACACCGATGACAGGCTGGCCGAGCAGCTCGGCCCAGATCGCGGCGAGCACCGTCTCTGCCGCGGAGCGTGGCGCGACATGCGCGGCGGTCGCCAGGGGTGTCT